>JAFZFY010000339.1 GCA_017555665.1 Pseudomonadota bacterium
GCAACAGCAGGTTGGGCGCGCGAAGCAGTATCTTCGCCAGCGCCAGCTTGTTCTTCTCGCCGCCTGATAGCACCGATACCGGCTTGTCCACATCCTCATTCGTGAACAGAAAAGCCCCCAGCGCGGCGCGCAGCATCGTCATGTTGATCGTGTTCGGCAAGTCTGCGCCTGCCTCTTCCAGAAGCGTCTTGCTGAAATCGAGTGCATCCACCTGATGCTGCGCAAAATGCGCCAGATGCACCCGGTCTGCCAATAGCCGCTCGCCCTCGAACGGGATGATGTTCGCCAAGATCTTGATCAGCGTCGATTTGCCCGCGCCATTCGGCGCTACCAACGCCATCTTGTCGCCGCGATAAATCCGAAAATCAAGGTTACGGTACACCACATTGTCGCCGTATGCCTTGCTCACGCCGCGAAGCTCCAAAAGCACCTGCGGCGGACGCTCTGGCTGCGGAAAATGAAAACGGATCTTCTTGCGGTTCTGCAAAAGCTGCACGTTCTCCATTTTTTCGAGCTGCTTGACGCGGCTCTGCACCTGCTTCGCTTTCGTCGCCTTGTAGCGGAATTTCTCGATAAACGCCTGCTTCTCCGCAATCTCCTGACGCTGCATCTCAGCTGTCTTTTCGAGCTGTTCCTCTAACGCCTCACGCATCTCAAGATAGTGGTCATAGTTCCCTGGAAACTGGAGCAGGCCGTTTTCATCCAGCGAACACACGCCGTCGATCACATGGTTCAGGAATGCCCTGTCGTGGCTCACGATCAGCAGGATGCCCGGATACCCGGCGAGAAATGATTCCAGCCACGCAAGCGATTCGATGTCCAGGTGGTTCGTCGGCTCATCCAGAAGCAAAAGATCCGGTTTGGATAGCAGCAGACGCGCCAAAAGGATGCGCATCTGCCAGCCGCCCGAAAATTCCGTCGTCAGCTTGCGAAGCTCGTCATTGCGAAATCCCAGGGATGCCATGATCGACTGCGCTTCCGACCTCAGACGATAACCGCCATCTGTCTCGAAAATATGCTGCTTCTCACCAAATGCCGCGATCAGCTCCGGCGTTGGCGCAGCTTCCACGCACGCCTGAAGCGTTTCAAGCTCTGCCTCGATGTCCAGAAGATACTGCTTGCCCGACAGCACCAGATCGATCGCCGGCATCGTCTCCATGGACGTGATCTCCTGGGGAAGATACCCGATCGTCATGTTTTTCGGGATCATGACTCGCCCGCCATCTGCCTCTAACTCGCCGGCGATGATCTTCAATATCGTCGATTTGCCCGCGCCGTTATGCCCGACAAGCGCCGTCCGCTGAAAGCGGTCGATCTGCCAGGTAATGTCCTCAAACAGCTTTTGAGGACCAAAATATTTTGTCAGTCCGGATACCTGAATCATATGTCTGTCTTTTTGAATTATATAAAATAGCCTGAACCCCTTACGGTCGGTGGCGCGTGCCCCTATAACGGCATTTGCACAAAAGCTCAATTTCAGTTTTCAATTTCTCGGCTGTTATCGCGCCTATGTGCATTCCTACGCTTATATGCCCTCAGGGTAAAAAACTTGGGCGACACGCTGCTGCCTACTGCCTACTGCCGCTTGCCTCCCCCTCAATCCCTCAAAACAGCCCACGGGCAGAATTAACTTTTATTCGTTTTCTTTGACGCAAGTCGCTTTGTAAACTATGCTATTTGCGCCAATTTTGGGCTTATGGATATGTTCGGATATGAAAAAAAATCTTTTACCGCTATGTCTCGTATGCATTCTGTGTGTATTCGGCTGCCGTTCGCAGGCAGACCGCATGGCGGAGTTCTGTCTCGGCTTTGATGAAGCGGTTCAGGCTGCCAGCGACTGTGCGGATATGGCAAAAAGGCTAGAACAGCACCTGGATCGTGTTCACACAAAGCTCAATGACCACGCGTTATGCACCGACACAACGGCTTGCCTGCCGTGCCGCAAAGGGGTGCGCGATATGCTGACGCAGTGCGGATATGATCCGGCGATGCGCCCGGTACTCGACAGGCTGCGTTTTTCAAAGGCATTAAGAGAAGTTTCGGAGGACTAGGATGGTCAGGCCGATTGTATTTGCCCTGCTCGCAAGCATGCTCGCGCTTTTTGCCAGTACGGATATTTTCGCACAAGAAAATCAATCAGGCGCGCTCGATTTTGGAATCGATTATCATCGCAGCATGGGCGGCCGGAACGTCCTCGGACTTCACGCGCGCGCGATGGCTGTCGATCGCGTGCCCGGCACACTCGTCGGGCGATATGGCGAAGCATGGGCCTCGATCGGCATCGGATTGTCGGGCGATCTCGTGCAATACTCGGTGGGCATGAAGCTCGGTGTCGGGCTGGGCACCGATTACCTCGTCGTGTTTCTCGCCTCTGGGCTCATGAGCGATGCCTATTACAGCATTAAAGACGAATCGAAAGAAGACCACGTCGGCCCAGGTCTCGGACTTCCCCTCATGCTCGGCATCTGGATCGACCCGATGCCCGGACTGTATATTTACCTCATGGCCGAACCAAGCTGGTCTTTCTGGGGCGGTGACCGCAAGACAACCCCATTCATACCGTTCAACTGGGCATGGGAACTCCGGCTGCGCGGCGGTGTCGGCTTCGATGTCTCCGCAATACACATCCGCATCGAATATACATTCCATCAGGTCGATCCATACAGCTGGCATGTCATCTCGATCGGCTTCGGGCAGTCAAGCAAAATCATGTCTGAACTCGGCAAACAGCCGATCAGAGAATAATTCGCAATGAGCACGGCATCGCCGGCGGAACCGGCATCGCCGACGGTAAATGCGAACCCAATTCCGCATTCCGCATTAAAAAAAGCCGCGTATGCCCGACGGGCATAGCGGCTTTTAGCGAGCTGTAGCGCCGCAAGCGGCGCAAAGCGAGCAGCCGGGGCGTATGCCGTCAGGCATAGCCCGGCGTATGAAACAGGCTTAGTCTTTGAAGCCTTCAGACATTTCAGTGAAGTAATCGATCGTGGTCGGATCGAAGCAGCCCTTACGGGTGATCGCCGTTTCGCCTTCTTCGGGAACTTCAGCAGGAATGGGGATGCATTTGTAGCCCGGACGGCAGTCGTCGTCGTTTGCACAGGCCTTGAGGCACATATCGAAACCGACATCGAAATTGGCATAAGCCGTCTGTTCGTTGACCGTGTAGGAGTATTTCTGACCGCCTTCGGGGCAGGGGGCCGACTGCGCTTTGCTGTGATCGCCCGTGTTCATGCGGTTGACCAGACTGTTGGGATCATCTTTCTTGAGCGTCGTGACTTTGAACGTGTCGAGCATGCCGCCGTAGCCGTTGATGTCGATCGCTGCGGTCAGGCAGTAGCCGCCGTTCGACTTGAACTCGATGCCGCCCGCAACTGTGTCTTTGACGTATTTTTCGAGTTCGGCGTCGATCAGGGTGGCATCGATGCTCTTCACAATGTCAAGGATGGCATTGAGGAGTTCGTCCGCGCCGCTCACCGTGATCTTGGCATCGCGGAGGCAGCCGACCGTCATGCCGGCTGGTGCAACGATATCCTGGCAGCCCTGGTTGCTCTTCGAGAAGAAGTTCGGAGCCGTGATGATGAAGTTATCGCTGTTGAGCTTGTCCAAAAGGCCTTTGAAATCGACGTTCTTGAGCGCTTCCATCTCAGGCGGAATCAACGTGGAGATCATCGGGATGATCATGGAAATGTCGCCGAGGGAGGTAACGATCTCTTTGCCGGTGATCGTGAAGGAGCAGTCTGCGCCCGTGCAGGAGCATTCCGCGCCGAGTTTCGTGTCGGCTTTGACTTCCGCTTTGGGGTTGCAGTAACCGCCCGAGCATTCTTCGTTTGCGCCGCAGGACACGACGGCTTCCCAAGCCGAGCCGTCAGCTTTGCAGGCTTTGTAGGCGGTGTCGCCCGCGCATTTACGCGCATTGGGCGTGCAATACTGGACGCATGCGCCGGCGCGGCAGATCTGCCCCTTGGCCTCGCAGTCATCTACGCTATCGGAATCGAGGTAGCCATCCTCACCGCATTTGACTGCTTTTTTCTTGGATGCGTCGCAGGTCATCACGCCTTTGTCGTTGCAAGGGATCTTGACCGTGGGATCGCTCGGATCGGGCTGTGTCGGATCGACCACGTCGCCAGAGCCGATGCATTTGCCATTGGCGCACATCTGGCCGCTCAGCGCGCAGTCTGTGCCGGCGGTCTTGTTGCCGCTTGCATCACAGACCATCGGAACCGAGCCCGCGCAGGTGTCTTTGCAAACATCGGTCTGCTCCGAAGGCTGTTCTGTATCGTTATCGTCATCACAGGCAACAAAGCTCAGCGAAAGCGCTGCCATCGCGGCAAGTGCGAAAAAATTGCGTTTCATGTTCATGTTCATATCCTTGAGTATCAAATTCGGAATGGCATCGCACGCCTTGTGCAAAAGCCTGAATTCCGGAAGTTCAAACCGGGCGCGTCATTAGACCTTTATCGCTTGAATTTCAAGCATTTGCCCCGAATGACACGACTAAAATTGCTGATAGGTGATCTTGTCACCCAAAAATTCAAAGTTGGTCTCGTTATAACAGAATTTGAGCCCTTCCCGTTCGACGCAGTAAACCTCGCCTTCGGGATTGCAATCGCTGTCCTCTTTGCACGATTTGAGGCACAGCTTGTCTTCGATCTTGGAAAAGTCGCCCATGATCGCGTAGTTGAACGGCGCTTTCATCATGACGGTGCCCTTCGGGCAAGTATCCATCTGCTTGACATCGCCGTATGCGGCCGTCGAGCAGAACGTGCTTCCGTCGCATCCGACCGCAGAAAGCGTGCAGTAACCGCTCGGGAAATAGACCGGCGGTGCCATCGATGCGCTGTCTTTGGAGATCGTGCGCAAGCACACGACTTTGGCACCGGGATAACCGTCGGCGCTCAGGTTCTCGCAACCCTTGATGCTGCCCGTGATGCCGTCGCCTTCGATTGGAGAGGGCAGGGGGATCGTGCCGATCATGCAGCCGTTTGTCTTATCGGGATCATCCGGTGTGCACTCGCAGGGAGAACCGATCCACTTGTCTGCCGGCACACCCGCGACACATAAACCATTCTCGCATACGCCCCCGAGATTCGCGCAGTCCGTTCCGCGCACAAGATCGCCGGTGCTGTTGCACACGAGCGGGATCGTGCCATCACACGTCGAGACGCACTGAGTGGGCGATGGCGGCACATAATCGCACACATCAAACGCCTCACAGTCATATTCGACCACATGATTGCCCGCATTATCGCATGCCATGAGGCCCGTCAGGGCAACGCCTGCAACGCATAAGATCGCCAGTTGTCTCCAAAATAACGTCATAAAATCCCTAAAGAAATGATCGGTCCATAATTAAGCGAAATTTGCTCGCCATCAAACGGACGGACTTAACGCCCCATCTTGAATTTCATTCAAAGAAAATTTGTCGATCCCTATTCGCGGATCGCGATAGCCACCTTGAGATGACGGCTTGAATCGAGTGCCGGCTCGCTCGGCAGCTTGCCGAAAACTCTGAGGATGCAGGTTGCCGAACTCTGGGATATCGACGCGAGCTTGTGATCCTCATTGCCGACTTCGCGGATCGATCCCGTGATCTCGCGGCCAAACCCCGTCCCGTTGAGCGGCTGATCGACGATCAGAAGCGCCCCGTGCGGCGCATCGCCTCTCGTGATGCACTTCCGAATATCCTCAGTCCGCGCGCTCACGGCTGCGCGCCATGCCGAATGCTCCGCTTCGGGCACATTCTGAAACTGGAACGGCCCGATGATCACATCCTCGACGCGCTCGCTGAACTTGAGCGCGGCTGCCGCCGTTTTGAACGCGGCGGGCGAAACCGCATCGAATTTCTTGAACCAGCTGTTGAGGTGCACATGCGACAAAACGCTTCGATGCACCCGGTCGTAATGAATGGCTCCGAGCAGCACCACCAGCAATTTCGTATAATCTTCTTGCGCCACGATCTTTGCAAAAAGCGACGCGATGGCCGGATCTTCGCCATGCGCGAGTACCGAAAAGGGCAGCCACACGAGGTTTCTGAGCGCACCTTTGACGGGCTGACCGTAATACGCCAATACGCCCTCCAGGGCGGTATTCCGCTCGCTCGCATACAGGCTCGCGAGCCGATACATGTGGTCGCTCTGCTCGATCTTCCACAGATCAGAGGCGAGATCGTTCTGAGACTCGCTCATCATGCCCAGCATCTTCTGGTGCGTGTCGTTGCTTCGCGGATTCGCAAGCCGCCCCAGATAGACGAGCTGCTTTTCGATATCGCGTCCCGCGTCCCCCGATTTCCAGAAAAGCCTGAGCGCGCTGACACAGCGTTTTAACGTTTCCGGGTTCGCTTTCGAGGCTTCAAGCGGCGACCCCATCACATCCCCATGCGCCTTGTGAAGCTCGCCAAAGCACGTCTCGGCATCGCTCTGCCACGCTGCCTTGTCATTCTCGGTGATGATAAACGGGTAAAAACCTGTCACATCCTCGGCGACCTGGGCGCGGAAAAGCGTCTCGTCATGCAGGACATAAAACCCCGGTTCCAGCGGCGCATCGAGCGACAGCTCAGAAAACGCCCCGTCCGCATCGATCTCACGGAGCTTTGCCGGCATCGACTTGAGCGGTATCCATGCCGTGTTCGTGTTGTCCACGCGCGCAAACGGCTCGGCTGCCGCCGTCGCGACCCCTTGAAAACGCGTGACCTGCAGCTGCGACGCATGCAGCATATCGCCGAGTATCGAAAACTCTGTCATGCCTGACGCAAAACGCGTCCCGGCGGGTTTGGAAAAACCAAAGCCGCGATCCGCATTGGTGGGCATCAGCAGCGCACGGTCGCCTGCCTCGATCGGCACGAACGCATCCGAATACACATAGACACCAGGCGACGGCGGCATGCCGTGTGTCGAGGCCACGGCCTCATGCATCTCCGCTGTTTCTGCCGTCTGCGCTTGCTCGGTGCCTTCCGGGACCGCGCGCGTACAGGCAAACACAAGGACGGCTCCTGCCACAAAGGGGATCAAGCGTTTTGCGTTCATGGCGATCAAGGCTCGTCTGCACCGGGATCTGCGCCCGCTGGCTTGCGCGCGACCCACGCTTTCGGATTCGGCTTGCATGCAAGCTCGATCGCCTTTGGCGGCTCAAGCGCATTCTTGACATAACGATACGGGTCCGCGAGGAAATTCACGATCCCATCATCGTCCACGCGAACCGTGAAATAATCGATAAACACGTCAAAGCGGTTCTTCAGGATGAAACGTCTCGGCTGCAAGTCCTCGATATCCGTCTCGATCTTGTCTTTCCACTGGCCGTCATACTGCAGCAGCAGCTTCGCCAGTTTGAGCGGTTCCCAGACGCGCATGCACCCGTGGCTGAACGCACGGATCGGGTATCGGAAAAGCCCTTTCTTCGGGCTGTCGTGCAAAAATGTGCTGTGCGGGTTCGGGAAGATGAACTTCACACGCCCGAGCGCGTTATTTTCGGACGGCAACTGACGCAGAACGGTATGCCCGCCCTCCGTGTGGTATTCAAAGCCGTGTGTTTCCAGCCACGTCGGGTCGGAGTTGATCTTCTCGATATAGTCTTCCTGTTCGATGCGCGGCGGCACGATCCAATATGGGTTGTACTCGATATACAGCATGCGCGCGTGCTGAAGCGGCGTCGCGTTGATCAGCTTCCACTGCTTCGTCTGCGGATCGCACGCTTTGCCCGAGTTGCCCACCACCACGGGGAACCGATAGGTTCGCTCGCCATTTCTCCACACCTCGCCGTGGAAATCCGGAACGTTGATGAGGATGTAATAAGGCGACGGAATGATCTGCGTCTTGTGCCAGCGCCTCAGGTTCTCGTCGATCTGTTCCAGGCGCTTGATGCGCGGCGTGTTCAGGCTTTCCCAAAATGCCTTCGCGATGCCTTTCTGTTCGTCATACGCGAGCTGATGCGTCTCGTGATACAGGCGCACCGCCGCCCTCAGGTCATCGTCATACACCTCGGCTTCGGGGGCCTTGAGCGCTTCATCCGAGATGTCGCCATGATAATACCCCTCGGCCGCAAGGCGCTTGCGAAGCGCCGGCATGCTCTTGTGCGAACGCCCGGCTTTGAGCGGGATCGACGATACATTTTTCCAGTCCTCGAGCGCGGCATATCTGTCATGCGCTTCCATGAGCTGTTTGTAAGCCGGATGCGCCGGATACAACGCCTCGACCAGATCCGCAACGCTCGCGGCATTGTGCAGCCGCGCTTTCTGAGCATTCGCGGCTTCGATTTCGGCCTTGTGCGCGTCCTTGGCCTCGTCAAGTTTCGCGTCGTCGATCTCGACGACTTCAGTCTCTTCCGCAGCGGGCGCAGTCTCAGTCTCGGCATCTGCCTTGTTCTTCGAGCCCAGCGAGTCTGCCACGCGGACAAGCTCGTCAAACCAGGCTTTCGTGCGCTTCTGCGCAATCGCGGCATACTTCGCATCGGACGGGTATTTCCCCAGCGAAGCCGTCTCTTCGTCGGTCAGGTGCGTCATGTTCTCGAATGCCATCGCACGCGCAAAACGCATCGCCTGATCGGCCGCAAACACTTCCGTAAGCGCCTCCTGCTTGACCGTCACAGCAGCGTTCATCGCGCGCTCGTGAACCGTCTGATACAGGCGCGGCAACGTCTTCTCGTCGCGAACAAGATCCGAAATCAAATCGCGCACCGCCTCGTTGCTCGCCACATCGATTTTGCGCTCGCGAATCGTGTCCGCAAGTATCTTCAGCTCATCCTCGGTAAAGACGAACTTTTCGGGCGGTTCGTGGCCTTTGCCAAGCGCCTCCATCGCTTCCTGTAACGCCTTCGCCGGTTTCAGGCCGTGCCGTTCCATCTGGCCGAATTCATCCGTCAGCGGCTTGAAGTCGTCCGAAATCGCGCCATTACTCACAAAAATCGGCGCATACTGTCGGCTCTCATAGACCGACTTCAAATCATCCAGCTGCAAAAACGTCTTGTTTTTCTTAAACAATTCGTCATCAAGCGCAGCCTTGATCTCTTTGGGCAGATCGCTCGCATTCGCAAAACGCATCGCAAAATTCGCAAGGCGTTCCGCATTGTTGCGAACATAAATATCGACAGGATCCTCCTTGACCGTCTCTTCCTGCTGCACGATTTCTGGCGCAGCCGTCCCCGCCTTGGGATCATCAGCCGTCTTAGGCGTGCTGCCGCACGCAGTGAGCAGACCAGCCAACACCAGAGGAAACATCCATTGTTTCATAGCTTGTGGGCCTCCATGCCCTAAATGGTGCCGAAATGACACGGGGCAAGTATGATCCAGCCGCTGAAAAAGGCAAATTTGCAGGTTCGCGGGACGCTTCGCGTGCCCGCACACGGCGGTGCTATGCGTTGCATACGCACCGCCATGCGTCGCTATGCGTTGCATACGCGCCGCCAGCGTCGCTATGCGCGCCCGTCGGGCGCGGCATACGCGCCGCTTTTCTTTACATCCGATAGTTGCACGGACGCTTCCAGCGGATACGGCCGCCCCCGAGGTCATACGTCGTCGCCAGACACCCCAGCGGCCCATATTTGATCACTGGATACGGCGACGCCACGAGGCTGGCATCGACATCGACCTCGCCCGTGTTGCAGATCTCCGCCATCTGAGCCTCGCTGAGCTCGATCGTGTTGCGCGTGATCTTGTCGTTCATGCGCTGGATCATCGAGTGGCTGAGCCGCCAGATGCCGCCGCGTTTCTTGGCCAGGCAGATGCCGGCGCGCTGATACCCCGTGCTGATCGATTCCCAATGCGCGTCCAGGCAATAGAGCGCCCGGCCGTTGCACAAAAAGCGGAAGCAGCCAAAATGCTGCGGATCAATGCCGTAATATCGCTCGATGTTTTCGAGTATCGCGGCGATTTCCGGGTCGTCCATGCTGCGCGTGAACGTCTGCGGCGCTTGGGGATCGATATGCCTGTGCCGTTCATCAAACTCATCGGTCTTTTCGAGCACGGCGACATAAAAGCCCTGTGTATCGTTCTCCCACGGCGTGACGCGGCGTGTTTTTTCAAGATCCGGCGCGAACGTGCGCCCGTCATACGAAGTCATGCCGTGACGGAAATGCACGCCCTCGATCGGCTGCATCTCGAAGATTTTCATGAACGGATAGCGCGTGATGAGCTCGTCGACCACAGACTCGTTTTCGTCAGGATTGAGCGAGCACGTCGAGTAGACGATTTTTCCGCCGACTTTGAGCAGACGGCAGCCGGTCATGAGGATGCGATATTGCAGCTGATACTGAGATGCCGGATTTTTGGCGGTCTCGTAACGCCAGCGGCTCTCCGAAAGCGTGTCGTTATGCCCAAGCCCGGAACACGGCACATCCGCCAGAACACGGTCAAAAACGGGCGGCAGGACATGCGTGAGCCGCTCTGCCGCCATGTTGTAGAGGACGGCGTGTGACACGAGCATCGCGTCGAGACGCGCCGCAAGCGGTGTCATGCGCTTGCCGGCGAGGTCGTTCGCATAAAGGCATCCCTGATTCTTCATGGCTGTGGCGATCTGGCTCGTTTTCGAGCCGGGCGCGGCGCACAGGTCAATGATGTTCTGACCGGGCTGGGCATCGAGAAAACGGACAGGAAGCTGCGAACTCAGGCTCTGCTTGACGAACCATCCGGCAAAGTGAAACAGGCTCTGCGTGGGATCATAAGGCATCTCGCGGATGCGCAGCGCATCGTCGAGCCCCGCGATCTTTTCGAGCACAAATCCGCGCTGCGACAGCTCGCTGATCACGCGGTCTGCATTTGCGCGAAGCGTGTTCACGCGCATAAATTCGCCAACGGGCGCATGGCCGAGATAACTGTCGAGTTCGGAACCAAAAATTTTCTGGAGATGTTCGTCAAATGAAAGTTTCATGGGCAATCGGGAAATGAGAAAAGAAAACGGGTCAGACGCGTATGCGGAGCATAGCGGCTGACCGCCTGCGTATGCGGAGCATAGCAGGCGACCCCCAGGCGAGAGGCTCAGGCTTGTTCAAAGCGGTTTTCCGGTTTTCGGGCCGGACCGTACACACGGTCATATTCTGCATCCGGGATCTCCTTGAGGCTGTCGAGGAAATTCGGGCGGGCAGTGCGTTCGCCGGACGCATCCTGTGCCGGCATATCCAGTCCGAGCAGCTCGCGATCGAAGTCGTCGATATCGTCCGGGGCCGCATCCTGACTGGCTTTGAGCGGCGGCTGAACCGCCGTGTCCGGCGCTGCCGCAGCGTCGGGATGATCCGCAACATCCTCCGGGACGGGCGGCACCTGGATCTCGCCAAGTTCACGGTCAAACGCTCGAACGGCATCTGTGTGATCGATATCGCTCTGCTCGTCACAATCCGAAGAGAACGCGACCTCTCCGAACGCCTGATTGTCGAGCGCGCGTTTTTCGCGCTCCTGCGCCACGTCGCAAGCCTTTTCGTAAAACGAGCGGAAGTTGTAATAGGCGTAAGATTCGACATCGCGCTCGGCATCAAGCTCTTGCGAGAGCGTGTTGAGCTCGCGCGAGACTTCATCCATGCCGGGCTGATCGAGATTGGCGCGCCTGAAACACGTCGACACGGCCTGAAACGCCTGCTGAAGCGTGAAACGCGGTGCCGAATGCGATGGCGCAAAGATCGGCGAAAGCACGGCCTTGCGCACGGCATGGGCGCGGCGCACACGGTTTATCGCGCGATTTGCCGGATATCTGAGCAAAGGCCCGCAAAAGATGAGAAGGCTGAACACGAGCGGCACGCTGCCCAGCCAGGTCGTGACATACGCATACTGATCGACAAACTTGTGAATGTCCTGCCCGTTCTGAAGCGTCGTGATCGCGACGATCCACGGCCCCGCCTTCATGAAGATCAGCGACATGATGAGGTTGAACGTGTTGAGCGCGATGACCAGAGAGCTCTCTTTGCCGCACAGGCTGTAGGGCTGCTCCAGATCGTTCCAGGCTTTTTCGGGCGGCTTGCCTGCGGTCTGCTGGCCGGCTTCGTTGCGCGAAGACTTCATGAGGTCTTCAAAACAGTAGCAGAGCGTGCCATTTTCGAGGATCTCGACCGTGCCGTTGAATTCTGCCGTGAACCGCGCGAGGTCATTTTCGCAGTCCTTGAGCGGCTGTCCCGATACCATGAGCCAGTCGTTGACCGTGATGATGCCTTTCTTGGCGCGGATGAGCTGGGCGCAGCGCGCACGCGCCGTAAGCGGATCCTCTTCCTCGCGTTCAGGCCCGAACACGAACTGATAGAACCGCTCATAGATCGGCATCTTTTCCTCGCCGTTCCATCGCGCCTCATAGCTCTGGGTGTGTTTGCCCCAGAAGAGGTAGATCAGCCAAGCGAGATCGAAATTAGCAGTGGGCGAGTCAAAGCTAGTGCGCCGTCTTCCGCTGTTAAGACGGAGGAAAAAGAACAGCGCAAACACTAGGAAAATCACGAAATAGATGACGAGGATGGCGGCCATGACGACCTTAAAGATCGTCTTGATGATCCGCATCACGGTCTTTTTGTTCCGCTCCCACCAGGTCCGTTCATCCCTGAGCGCACATCCCGCCGTGAATACATAAACGAGCTCGCCTTTGTCGCTGACGTGCATCGTGCCTTCATGTGTCGCCATGAGCGCGGTGAGGGCGGCGCGTGCATCGTCGTGATTGAGGCCGGTTTCGGCGATGATATCGCCGACTGTGACGGAACATTTTCGCCGAAGCACTGCCTGACGGACGCGTTCGAGCAATTCAAAATCATTCAGATATTTGTTCTGCATGGCTTGTTTTACACGAACAGACGGAAATGTGGTGCGTCAGTTCTTCTGGAAGTGGATACAAAAAAAGCATCCTTTGCGAGGATGCTTTCTGAATGGAGCTTAACGGGTTCGAACCGATGACCTCTTGACTGCCAGTCAAGCGCTCTCCCAACTGAGCTAAAGCCCCAAAAAAGGAGGGGAACATGGAGCTTAACGGGTTCGAACCGATGACCTCTTGACTGCCAGTCAAGCGCTCTCCCAACTGAGCTAAAGCCCCATGACGTGTTGCGATCAAGTGTCGCAACGGCGGCGGCTTATATATAGCTTTTCAAACTTGTGCAAGCACTTTTTAAATTTATTTTAATATGCTAGTAACGGCGCGTAACGATTCGGCCATAGACTGGGGTGATCGCGCGCCTTGGGATCTGCGCTGAAGCGAGTTGTGCAGGCAGATGCTTATGATAAGATTTTACTTCGACTATTCCGATTATCGATCGTACCTGATGATGCATTCGCTGAACGTGCTAGAGGATTTGCCCGTTTCCGTGCAGTGGATTGCGGTGGATGCGTATTCGCTTCGCGCGCTGAGCGGTCATGCGGACAGCTCGGAAACGCCGATCGTCCAGGCGTTCAGGCGGCGCGAGGCGCTTCGGTTTTGCAACCGCGAGCATCTCGAATTCGTCTGGCAGTCGGAGCGCATCTATATTGGATCTGCGCTTCACATGGGCATCTGGCTGATGATGCACGCCCCGGATGTGTTGGAGCGATATTCGCGCGAAGTGATGCAGTTCGTGTGGGGGAGCGGGCGTTTTCTGGATGCCGCCGCGTTGCGCGAAATCGTGATCTCGCTTGGCGTAGATGTCGATCCGTCCTCGCCTTCGGAGAGCGAGAATTTTATCTTTCAGGACAAATGCCTTCAGGAAGCGCTTTCGGATGGCGTGTTCGACGTGCCCGCGCTCGTCATCGGGGACGAGCAGATCTGCCACTTTGATCAGGGACAGGAAATCCGCCGTCTTGCGCTGTTGGAATATCTGCGGACACTGCCGCTTGACGTGATTTATCAGGCGTATGCGGGCGACCTTTTATCCCTGGATCGCGAATCATTTCGCGCCCAGATAGGCCATTTTACGCGCCGTATGCCGGCGATATCGGAGCAGGACGGCGCGCCTGCGCTTCACACGATACAGCATTCGCTTTCGGTGCCGGTATCTCAGTGGCATGTGCCGCGCGAAGCGCCAGAAACAGCCGAGATCGCGGTGCGATTTTGCGGCGCGGTGCGCGATGTTTCGGGCCTGCTCGAACAGCTCGCGCATGTCACGCCGGGCAGCCTGTCACTGTGTATTGCCCAGGAGTTTGATCCTGTCGCGGATATGTCGGCGCTCTGGCAGGCCGTGCCGGAACAGCCCGCCCCGGCGTTATTCGTCATTTGCGCACGAGAGGGCGCGTCGTGCCGCCTGGCAGTTCTGGAGATCGGCACAGACCGCCGCAGCCAGACGGTAGAGGGGGAGCTCGCGTGCGTGTCGCTTGGCGGCACAAAAATCGCGCTATTGGATCAGCCGGGTTCCTTGGATCCGCACATGGCGCGCCTGGCGGCGCATCGCGGCGCGCATATCCTCGTCCGCATCGGCGAAGACTCGTGCGGCATGTCGGAAGCCTTCGGGTGCATTTCGGACTGCTGGATCTTTGAATTTCGCGACCACGCGGTCTTTGTCTCGGACGGCAGCGCGCATCGCGCCGCGCTGCCCGCGCACGTCAGCCTGCCGCTCGCGACGAGCTGCCTTGACCATGCCAAGGTCTGGGTGCCGCCGGTGCCTCGGACGCTCCTGCTCTGTGAACGCTCGCTGACGATCGGCGACCTGGACACGGGGGCCAATATCGAACTCGCCTGCCGTGGCATGAACCTGCTCGTGACGACTTCGCAACAGTCCAGCGAGCTCAGCGCGACGCGTGTCTTTGAAAAACTCCGGGTGCAGGATGACAACATCCTGATCCTGCCGGTCAATGGCGAACAGCTCTTCGTGACCGAGCTGATCTCGCATCGCCTCGTGGAAGCGTACAACCAGGGGCCGCGCGAATCCCTGCCGATATTCGTCAACTATTGGAGCGAGCTCGAATACGAGATGTTGGGCACGATCCGTCCCGTGCTCTCGATGATGGCTGCCGTGTTCCAGATCCCTGTCGTGTTCGTCGTCAGCAACCAGGTCACGGAAGTCTGGCTTTCCAATGCCAAAGAACAGGCTTATCCCGTGGAAAAAGACAACGACTGCTTTACGATCGACACGGCAGAACGCATCCGGTTTGGCGACTGCATCCGGCGCATGCTCGACAGATTTTCGGTCGATGACGCGGCTTTCATGAAACGCCTGAAAGATATCGAGGATATCGTGCGAGGACAGCAGCCTTGACCCCTGAGGTGCGCACGCGCACAGCGTCCAGATCGCCCAAAATACAGGCTCTGCGCAAGCAGGTTATCCACATACACGGGCTGATGCACGCGTGACACACGGCAAGCCCTCATCCCTAGGAGAATTGCGATGCTTTTTTATGAATATCTATCATCTCTCGAAGCCAAATCGGAACCGTTTGCCATCGTGACCGTGATCAAAGCGAGCGAGAATTCGCCGGGGCGCACGGCCTTCAAGATGTGCGTGACGACGGATGGGCAGATCGTGGGCAGCGTGGGCGGCGGCTCGCTCGAATACGGCGCAAAGAACGAGGCGCTCGAAATGCTGCGCACAGGCGAGCGCACGCGCGTGGTCAAGTATTTCCTCAAGGACAAGGAAGACGGCGGCAACGGCATGGCTTGCGGTGGCGAGGCAGAACTCCTGATCGAGACCGTCATGCCGCGCCCTCATCTGTATATCTTTGGCGGCGGCCATATCGGAAGCACGCTGACGCGGTATGCTGCTGATGTCGGCTTTGATGTGACCGTGATCGATGACCGCCCGGCGTTCGCTTCTGCCGAAGCGCATCCGCAGGCAAGCGCATGCCGCCTGATCGATTCTTACGACGACGTTGAGAGGCTCACATTCGTCAAGGATGCCTATTTCGTCATCGTGACGCATCAGCATGTCGGCGACGGCGCGACCCTTCGCGGCCTGCTCAGACACGACGATCTGGATGCGAAATATATTGGCATGATCGGGTCAGCCAAGAAGCTGGCGCGCGTGTTCCGCGACATGATGGCAGCCGATATCCCGGAAGAGAAGCTCCGCTTCGTGCATGCGCCGATCGGCATCGATCACGGCGGCCAGTCTGCCAACGAGATCGCGATCTCGATCGCGGCAGAGCTCATCGCGGCGCGAAACGGCAGAGAACTCGCCGATTCCTGTGCCGCCAAAAAACATCCGCTCAATCAGCCTATTGCCTGATATCCCGACAGTGCGCACGGCGCATCGCCCGATATCCCGACAGTGCGCACGGTGCGTCGCCCGATATCCCGACAGTGCGCACAAGCGCCAGATGCGCCAGAATACGCGTGATGCGGCACAATCGATGGATTGCATACGGTGCCGCACACGCCGCTTGTTCGCGCCTTGATATCGGGCTGTCACGCGCAAGGTGGCGTGCCGTATCGGGCCTCCAGCCCGATAGGCACGCGCGCAAGTCGTATGCGGCGAAGCCGCATAGACGGCGCTCCCCAAAGCTGAACGCGCCTTTAAATCGACATCGCGCATCTTATCGCTGAAGCGTCGTTCATAATTTTTGCGATAAATTTTGACCCTGATTAAAGAATCATTATAGAGTCAAACGGAGTGTCTGCGTATGGAGGTTGGCATGAGACATCGAAATCAGATCTTAGCGACAATAGCCTGTGTGTTATCGCTTTGTGCGTATTCTGAGGCGGAAGCCGTCTCGATCTGCATTGACCCAGGTCATGGCGGTTCAGATTCCGGCGCGACGGGGTGCGGCCTTGTCGAGAAAGAGATCAATCTGAGCGTGTCGATGAAGCTGAAGCCGCTTCTGGAAGCGGCGGGATATACGGTTTATATGACGCGCACCTCCGATGCGACGGTGAGCCTTGCGGGGCGTTCGAGCTACGCCAATTCCAAGGGTGTGACGACATTTGCGAGCATCCATACGAATTCGGCGACGGCGACGGCGACGGGCATCGAGACGTTTTGTTATACGGGCTGCCTGTCCAATAAAGGGAATGCGTATCAGCAGGCGAGCAATATCCAGTCGGAGATGCTCAAAGTGTGGGGCGGCACGGGCAAACTCGCGGATCGCGGCGTGAAGGCAGAGAATTTCCACGTGCTTCGCGAGACATCGATGCCGGCGACGCTGACGGAGCTTGCATTTATCAACAACTGCAACAAGGATGCGACCTACCTGAAAAGCGACAGCCACCGAAATGAAGCGGCATCGGCGCACTGTCTTGCGATCACGGCAAAGTGGGGCGGCAATTCGTCCAAATGTTCGGGCAGCGGCGGCGGCGGAAACCAGCAGCAGACCGGCAAAGTCATGGCAGGCACATTCCACGACAGCGTATCTGAGGCCAACTGGCTTGGCGGCGTGACATACACGATCGGCTCGCAGTCGCAGGTGAGTGCAAGCTCATACAAGATGATGACATTCACGCTCAATGTCGGCGCATTCAAGGCGACAGCCTCCAAATCCGGTTATAACACGGTGACGCGTTCAGACTGTGAACCCGTGACTGCCGGCGGCACGTCGTGGTGCTCGATCGCGCTGACCGCGCAAGCGCCGGTACAGACCAAAGGCACGGCGACCGGCTCGGTCAAGGACGGTGCCTCAGGCCAGAAGATGCCGGCAAATATACGCCTGAGCACAGGGCAGACCGCCGCTTATGACGGCAATACGGACTGGTCATTTGAACTCGAAGCCGGCACTTATACGGTCACGGCGACGGCAAACGGCTATGATGACAATTCGACTTCGTGCACCGTGACCGCCGGCAAATCGACGAGCTGCCCGCTGACGCTCACGCCCAAGAAAGGCACGATCGTCGGCGCCGTATATGAGGCAGGCACGCAGACCAAAGTCGCCGCGACGGTCTCGCTCAACGGCATTTCTGCCGCCTATAATGGCGAATCGGACTGGCTGTTCCAGGTCGATGCCGGCACCTATACGGTCACCGCGCAGACCGATGACAACAAGACGGGCAGCGCGTCATGCACGGTCGGACGCGGCGAAACTGCAACCTGCAATATCGAGGTCAAGGCAGACGAGAGCGCCAAGGGCATGATCCGCGGCACGCTGACAGATGCCAAGACCGGCACAAAACTCGTCGGCGATATCAAGGTCGTCGGCACCGAAGAAGTCTATCACTACACGGCAGCCGATCTCTGGCAGTTCTATCTCGCGGCAGGCGACTACACGCTCGAAGGCTCGTCGAGCGGCTATGCATCCAAGACCGTGACTTGCACTGCCAAAGCCGGTGAAGCGACAGATTGCCCGATCGCGCTCGATGCGGAAGCCGCCAAAGTCGAAGGCAACGTGTATATCGGCGCAGATCCGTCTGCGCTCGTTGCCGCCACCGTCAAAGTGGGCAACGAAACCATCGAATATGACGGCATCACCTCATGGACGACCGAGCTCGCCCCTGGCGAGTACACGTTCAAGGCAACCGACGGCTTGCATTACGGCGAGGCGACATGCACGCTTCAGGCAGGCAAAATCAACATCTGCGATATCTCGCTTGTGGGCGACAACGACCTGACTGGCTCGCTCAAGGGTGTCGTTTACGATGCGCGAAACGAGTCGTTAAAGATTGCGGCAAGCGTCCAGATTCCGGGTGCGGGTACGCTCGAATACAGCGGTTTCGGCGACTGGAGCGTCGACGGCCTGCCCGCCGGCAATTACAACGTGACCGCACGCGCAGAAGGCTATTACGAAAACACGGTCTCCTGCACGGTCTATGCGAACGAGTCATCTTACTGCGCCATCCCGATGCAGTTTATCAACGGTGACGGCACGATCAACGACGAACCGGTGTCCGTGCCTGCCGATATCTACCTCGTGCCAAATGGCGACAGCTGCAGCGCCACGCCGCTCAGCTCGCATTCGAGTGCCCCATTCGCGCTTCTCTGCGCATTTGGACTTCTGGGCGTCTGCATCCTGCGCCGCCGTGATGCCTGATAAGGAGGAAAGAGATGAAGATCAGAACCCTGTTTGGTGCGATTGCAACCGTGTTTGCCGCATGCGTGTTTGCGGCATCTGCATTCGCTCAGGCTCCGACAGACGGCCCCGTCGATGGTCAGCTCGTGCGCCTCGATGCTAAGAAACTGTGGCGATTCGCGTTTCTTCAGAACGTGCCGATTCAGCAGACCCAGCAGATCGGCAGCCATGTCATGTCTGCCTCGATTTCCCCAGACGGCTCGCAGGTCATCCTGTTTGAACGCACCCAGCCGCATCAGCCGAATATCCTGCACCGCTGGGCAGACGGCAAGACCGCCAAGATCCTCGAAAGTCATGATGTGTCCAGCTATATCGACTGGATTGGTGACGACCAGATCGATATCCGCGAAATGTCCGCGCCGTTCTTCCGCGACGGCGGCAAGCTCCGTTATGAAGTTTCTGCCAAGCCGCGTTTCAAGACGCGCCTTCCCTACGCAGACAGTGATTTCGTCGTCTATGACCACGATGACGTGATCATCCTTGAGTCGAAGAAAACGCGCACGCTCCAGGCGATATCCGATCCCGCTGCAGACCGTTATTTCGCGCCCATCCTTTCGCCAGACGAGCGTTTTGTGGCTTTCAGTGGCCTTCGTACCGGCGTGCTCGTCTTTGATATCGAGGCCAATGCCGTCGTGTTCATCGGCGCAAACGGCACCGATCCCGCATTCTCGCCTGATGGCCGTTACATGGTCTATACCGATACGCGCGATGACGGTCATGTCTATACGCAGGGCAATATCGTGCTCGTCGATCTCAAGCGCCGCACCTATCGCATCCTTGCCAATCCGAATGATGAGATCCGCTTGCGAGCCACGATCAGCCGTAATGCCGAGTTCGTGTCTTATACGACGATTAACGGCGACGCTTATCGCGCAAAGATAGATAAATAGCCACGTTTAATGCTTTTGAAGGCCGCTATGCCTTCGGCATACGCGGCCCGCGCCGGGCTATCGGCTCACGCCGATACGCCCTTTGCACCCGCCTGTGTGCTCGCCAATGGCAACGCAGATACAGCAAGTTAAAGCGCATGTCCTCCAGAAACTTTTATGACTTGTCCCGTAATCATCCTTGCCTGATCACTTGCTAAGAATAAAATAGTTTCAGCGATATCTTCTGGTTGAATCAAAGCGCCCATCGGAATTAAGGGAATGACTGCCTTTTCCAAATCAGCATCGATCCATCCGGTTTGTGTGGGCCCAGGAGCTACGCAATTCACGGTAATTCCATATTTCCCAACTTCAAGGGCAATGCTGCGCGTAAGGGCTTCCAACGTTGCTTTACTCGCACCATAGGTGATTTGACCTGCAAAAATTTGTGCAGCATCCGTAGAAATATTGATAATTCTGCCATAATCACTACGGCGCTTAATGAATTCTCTGGTCATCAAAATGCTTCCCCGAACATTGACCGCAAATGTATCGTCAATCACGTTTTGGGTAATCTTTTCGATGGTATCCAAGCCATTCTCATCATCAACGGCCGCATTATTCACTAAAATATCAATTCTTCCGAATCGCTCCATGACTGCCGTATGGATTTCATTTACTGCATTCTCATTCGAAATATCACTTTCTATAACTATATAATCCGCATTCAGTTTCTTGAGTTTACTTTCTACCGCATCTGCATTCCCTGCATTTGCTTCATAATATCTGTCTACCCCATTTTTATCAGTCTTATTTTTGTCAAACGGCCGAATCACTTTTTTATATACTAAAGCTATCTTCGATCCTTCACGGGCAAAAGCAAATGCCGTTGCTGCACCAATCCCCTGAGGGTTGTTTGCACCTGTAATCAGAGCCACTTTATCCTTTAAACCATAATTAACCATCTGTATTTTCTCCAAATAAATACAATCCTATTATAAGTTCACCAGCGCAATCACGCCTGATGGCCATCCGGGGCTTGCCATACCTTGAGTGTCGACAACGTCAGTTCAAAATCCTCGCCATTGAGTATGGCATCCACTTCCTCTTCTGTCTCAAGCATCAGCGTATCCAGAGACAGCTCATTGACCGTCAAAAAATCGCGAAGCGATACCATGATATAGTTCGAGCCTTCATTGATCATGAGGCCCTTTGCACCGATGTGGTAAGCGATCTGGAACAATTGTCGAAAATCGCGGTCTTCTTTTCTGACCTCCGCAAACAGGGAAACGCCATCCATATCATGCTCATAGGCCTCACACCATGCATTTGCAATACGCGGTGAAGTAAATACATACAGCGCCGGCGCGCCATCTTTTGTGGAAATAAGGGGTGTCGAAGTCATGGTGTCTGGCGAATAGTCACTGTGCGACATGGCTACATAAATACAAGGGCAGTGATATAGCTTTTCCATGATCGCATTCATGAGCCGGCAAAACTTTTCCTTGTCTGCTTCATAATCATATTTGGATATTTCCAAAAGCAGCCCTTCAACAAACTTATTGAAAACCGAAGTCATGACAGCGAATCTCCTTATGATTTTGACGGCCTAAGATCTATATATTCTCCACAGTTTATTTCGCGGATCGCTGCAGTGCACGCAATTCGCGCGTATTTTCATCCTTTTGAAGCGACTCGCGCTCGCGGGCGACTTGTTCTGCCTGCTCAGTCATTTGATGACGCTTATAAAAACGCTCCAATGGCAAGAGTGCAAGCAATCGATTGGGATGAACTTTAAGATTGGATTTCAAATAATACTCGGCGTGTTCGATATCGCCAAGATTCTCATAACAAGCCGAGAGGCGAACGAGGATCTCGCTGGTCGGCTGAATCTCGTTGAGAATGGGCTCATATATTCCGATGACATCCGAATACTTCTTTTGCGCAAACTCAATTCTTGCAAGCGCAAGTTTAATCTGTGTGGCATTTCGCGGATTAAGCGCAAGCACCTGGTGGTAATACACTGCCGCCTGATCATAGTTTCCGGCATCTGCGGCAACATGCCCAGCCATCTCGATGATTCTCGGGTTCGTGGGATGCGCTTTGAGCGCGCGTGTGATGCCTTCTTCAGCGGCGGCGACATCGCCTTGCTGCAAATCGATCTTCGCCTGAAGAAAGAGAAGGTTCCAGTCTTGTGTTTTGGGACTCAGCTCGCGCAGATAGGGGATTGCGAGGCTCCACGCCGGCGTATCCGCGAGCTCGGCGGCGATCGCCTTGGAGATATCGAACTGCCAGTCATCCGAGCCGATGCCCGTTTGTGGCGCAATAAAGGCGTTCTGAGGCGTGTCAGCCTCAGACGGTGTCTCAATATCTGCCGAAACATACGGCGCGTCTTGCGGCACCTGACCTTGCACAACCGCAACATCCTGCGCCCAAACCGGCGAAGCATGCAGGCACAGGAACAGTGCTGTCCAGATCAGTTTGCGCATGTCTCGTTCTCAAAGCCTGGGCGGAGGGCGGATTCTTTCATCTCGGCATCCATGCCTGTCCAGACATCGGTGCCTGTTTCATGACGGCATGCCCAGAGTTCGCCAATGCGCTTCATGTTCGTGTCGTGTTTGATCAGCCGGCCCTGGGGCGGCAGTTGCGCAGGTGTGGCAAAGAGATGCTTGTGCGGCGTGTTCGCGAGATCGAGCATCGGGCCTTTTTCAAAATCGAGGAACGGCGAATGCCCGACGGCGCAATACTGCCGGCGTGCAGCCGCGAGGAAGTTGAGCACGCGTTCGGGATGGCGAAGCCAGTCGTTAGCGGCCCCATCCGGCGAAAGGAAGCATTCATGCTCTGTAAAATGTGGATCATCCCAGCCGTTGGCGCGCGCCTTGTCGATCTCATCGAGCCATGTTTCGAAGCCGTTATGCGGCGCAGCAAAGCGGTCACCCAACGCCCCTGTGGGCCCGCCGTGCATATAGACCGTGTCGTGACTGAGCAGGATATGCGGACGCTCGCTGAGCCATTTGAGCCACGGGTGGCGCAAAACGATATCAGGCGTTCCCTCGGTCATGTGCGCGAGCACTTCCTGAGGCGAAAAGCCCAAAAGTCCCAGCATGATATATTTCTGCTGCCTGCCATAAGCGCAGCGCCCGCGAAGCAGATCGGCATCGTGATTGCCAAAGATCACGTAGAAATCTTGCGGATAACGCTGCTGATGCCGTGAGTAAAGCATCAGCGTCTCGTAGCACCTGAACGCCTGATAGACGGCATCCACGATATCTTCTTGCGCGGTTTCGAGGAGCTCGCGCCCGGTCAGTTCGCCGCGCACCCCGGCATAGCGTTCCCAGTCGATAAAACGATTGCCCGAATCGAGCAGAGCTGCCCTGAGTTCAGGCATTTCCGCTAGGCGTGTCTGGTTACACACGCGCAGCACATCGACCGTGTGTTCTTTGGGAAACGCAAAGCCGTCGCACAGATCGCCGAGCTGGATGAATGCCGGACGCGCTTCGCCCCGGAGCTCACTGCGTATCGCCAGTTTTTGAATGAAATCAATGACCTGACGACCACACCCGTGCGTATCGCCTATGCTGTAGATCACAGAGTTTGTGAGTTTGAGCGTGTATTGTGCCATATCAGACCTCGCGCATGCCATTGCATGCAGAAACAGATGTGTTCAATCCGTATAGGCGTTTATGGTTGGCATTGTTCTACAAGCGTGAAGATGCCAGGACACTGGAACCGCAGCCCTTTCCGCGATAGCGTAAGCCCGTAAGGGCGAGCGGTCAAAAACATATCCACAGTCGCAGAACATGGCCTTTGTGAGAGGAGGCGATTTATCAGAAAAAACAAAAGCCTGCGACAAGTCGATTTACGCATCGCCGCAGGCAAATCAGTAAGCGCATGAATGTTTGTGCAATTACTTGACGTATATCACTTTCCTGGCGTCATCCAAGAAATCCTCACAGCCCGGCGTATTCTTAAACACGTTGGCATACTTGTCTGTCGCTTCTTTCGTGTTGACCGTAGCCCCAGTGCATTTGTCGATGGATTCCCCGAGCTTGAATGCCAGGCTATAAGCGGCATAATAATATCCGGAATTGTCCATATCATGCGAAAGCTTTTTGGGGTCGCCGTTAATGCCCTTGCTGCTTCGGCTTTCCGCGTACTGCGTGCATGCCTTTTCCATTCGCAGATCGCCATTGAGATAACTCAAAATCTTGTCGCAGCTTGATTCATGACCGATACGGTCGTACATGGTTTCCACGAGCGAATAAATTTCAGGCTCATTTTCTTCATTGGCCTGATCACTGTCTGAGCATGCCAAGAGACCAAGGCTTGTGCCGGCAACGAGCAACCACATGATATTTCTAAAGAACTTTTTCATTCTCTAAACTCCGTATAGTAAATTAACACGCAAGATGCGATGACACAGGCATTATCATAAAACAATGCGCCAAAATGTGCATCACATTTTGGCGCATAAAGCGAAACAAATCCGCATTCAGATCCAGGTCTGAAGATTAGAGGGCATCGGCGGCCGTCTGGAGAATGTTCTTCCAACCAGCGGTCGTGGTGAGCGCGCCATTCATCTTCTCAAGGTTGGCAGCATTTTCATCGCCGACGAGCAGGGTCTTGCAGGATTCGCCTTTTTCGGAAATCGTGGTGTAAAGATCTGCCGCGCTGAAGCCTTTGAGGATGCCGAGGAGTGCGAGGTTCACTTTGCAAGCAGCGTCTGTTTCCTTGAGGGATTCGGCTTCTGCTTTGGCAGCATCATACTGATCCGCATATTTATCAGAAACCGTGGCAAGCTGTTCTGCATACGTGCCGCATTCTTCGAGCGTCGAAGCCGGAAGCGCAGAAACCGTTTCGAGATCGCGAATCATCTGGAAAGCGATCGGATCCTTGGGGCATTCAACTTTTTCTTCGTCAGAACATGCAACAACAGAGAAGGTCAGGCCGGCGATCGCAAGTGCCATCATGAATTTTTTCATTGTGTTTTCCTTTTTTACTCAAGTTTGCCCGCATCCGGGCGTTTGCTTGTTGATAAATATCGCGCCAATAGGCCGTATGTGTATAGCGTTAAACACTCGAAAACTCAAGCCCACGAGCGAACTTTATCATTCCGGAGCCATTGCTCAGCCCATAAACTTGTCTGAAGTATGGAGGGCATTGCGGACTGGCAGTAGGCCGTAGATGGCAGGCAGTTGTTAGCCGCATGGGATTGCCCTGAGGGTATATAAATATTCGACTGCTTACAGGCGCGAAAAGTGTTGAAATGCTCACGATTTAGGGCGGCTGAGTTGTAACATTCCGGATGTATCAAAAGCTCCCCAGCGTTTGTGCGTCCCCAAAGCGTCCAGCGAGGGGGTAGCGGCGTATGCGCGCAGACCTGTAAGAGACGTTCCGTGGAACGTCTCTTACAGGCGAGCACATAGCCGCGCAGGGGGAGGCTTCCC
>JAFZFY010000340.1 GCA_017555665.1 Pseudomonadota bacterium
CAAGCCGATACGCCGCGCCCACTCGCAGCCTTAGTTACGCCGATCGCAGCCCAAACACACCGATTGTCAAATAGCCCGTCGGGTTTTGACGTTTGCAGCCCCCGGTTGCGTTCGCTATCGAGGGAAAAGGCGCAATTTTTAATCCCTACGGCTTTTTCTGCAAGGCCGAATATAGTAACCATCCAAAGCATGGATATAGAGTTAGGATATTGTGATTTTACGGATATAGTGTTAAAAGAGCGGCGCCGTTTGTACGGCTAATCATGATGAGGTCAAGATGAGGAAATGTCCGAATTGTAAAAAAGCTGTACCCGTTGGGGCACGTCGATGCGTGCATTGCCGTGCGATTATCAGCGAGCCTTCGAATGAATCAGAAGCCCAAGAGACGCCAGTCCGTGCGGTAAATCTTCGCAATGACATGGACGGCGGATTCAACCGAGGCAGCAGCCTGCCCCCCCAGTCAGAAGATCCGGCAGATCAGCGTCGCACGAAGCGGAAATCGCATCAGACGATATTCGGGATGGGCGCGATTGCGCCGGCGACCGGCCGTGGCGCGAGTTTCGATGACGAGCCTGCAGATTTCGGCCAGCGCACGATCGCGGGCATGCCAGGCATATCATTCGACGCGCTTCGCCGTGGTGCAGGTGCCAGAGCATCAGATTCCGCGCCGTCAGCCCGTCCAGTCGAGACGCACAGCCCCGAGCCGCAGCCCACGAAGATCGAACCGCAGACAACCACCTCAGGTGCAAGCCTTATCGATGCGAGTTTTCTTGAGGAGATGTCGCTTTCGTTTGCAGAGGCGGAGAACAAGCCGGCCAAGCCCAAATCAGAACCGGTTTCGAAGCCCGCGCAGGCCAAAGCGTCGGCACCCGCCGATGCGCCTATAGACGATCCGCTTGCCGGCATGGCTGGCGTAGCCAAGGTCATGCCCTCTTCGCTTGTCGATGAGGAGTTCGTCGATCTGACCTCGAAACTCTTTGGCGACACGTTTGCCCAGCTCAAAGAGGACACCGAGGAAGACGATGATGACGGCTGGGATTTCGACGTGCCCACCACGCCTCGTCCTGTCGCACAGCCAGTTCCGGAGGCCCAGCCGGCCCCCGTTGCCGAGCCTGCCCCGGCTGCGCCCGCAGCACAGCCGGCACCCGCAGCACAGCCGGCACCCGCAGCCGAGCCTGAAGACGATGCCGACGAAGACGATTTCGACGAAACAGAAGCCGGCGCAGTCGCCCAGACCTCGCATGCGGCTCCGCTTTCTCTCATCGACTACATCACGATGGGCGCAGCCGGTCTTGCAACCGCAAGCCTTATTGTCTGGATCGTCCTTGCGCTGACCGGCAATGACAGCCCCAGCGCCGGCATCGGCATCCTTGCAACTGCCGCGATCACGATCTGCGCCAACAGCGGCATCTGCGTCCTGAAGAAAAAAATCAAGCCGCTTACATGCACCGTCGTATTCGGCGCGCTCGCACTCCTGCTGCTCATCATGATGATCATGATCTCCTATGAAGAGGGAAGACGGCCGATCCTTCTGGCTGCGATCATCTGCGAACTGGGCGCGGCCATGTCCAGTTTCCTCAAATCCTGATACGCCAAGATCGCGTTATCTCACGCTCGTGGAGCCTGGATAACGCGATCCGACGACTGCAGCAGGCCGCACATGTCCAATTTCGGAAAAACAAGCCTGATCTTCGCGGGCATCCTGATTTTCTTCTGCCAGCCAGTTTTTTCAAGCGCTCAGGACGCCCCCGAAAAGCCGCAGATCCCGGACGATTATATCGTACCGCCGCCGAGAACGATCACCACAGCGCTGAAGCCCGAAAAGCCGGGACGCGTCGTAGATATTCATTATTTTGAAAATCGCCAGGCATGCATGGAGACGTTCAAAGTGGAAGCGTCGCGCGTCGAGATCCACGTCGATCAGGCCGTGAATTTTCGCACGAGCATCCACAAGAAATGCGGCGGAAAATCCCTGAATGCGCCGACACCAGTCCAGATGACGTTTTCAGTCCGCGCCGTGAAGAAGAAAAAGCAGAACCCGGATGCCGTTCAGAAGGTCACGCCGAACGGCTCGAATACAAGTTTCACCTATAAATTTGACAGCCCCGGAGTCTGGCAGGTGTCAGTCGTCCACAAGATGAACGACATCGAGACACACACGCTGAGCTTCCCCGTCACCGTTCTTCCCTAAAGCCCATGCCGCTGACCAAGAAGACCCAAACGAATGCCGCGGGGGCAGAGGCCAAGACATCGCCGAAAGACTACGTGCGTTCCTTCCGGTGGTTCACGGTCCTGATCAGCATCGCCTTCGGCCTGCTTCTGACACGCTTCTGGCATCTCCAGATCGTCGAGACCGACCACTACCGCCAGCTGGCGTTCAACAATTTCATCAAGCGCCGTGTCGTGCCAGCCGAGCGCGGGCAGATACTCGACATCAAGCTCCGGCCTGTCGCGACGAACCATCCCTCCTATGATGTCACGCTGACCCCGGCTTTTTTCACGAACAGCAAAGAGCCCGAAGAGTCGTTCAACCGCCGCATCCAATCGCTGACATCGTATCTCGCGATGTCACCTCAGGAACGCGACAAGCTGGCAGAGCGCATCAAGAAGACGAAACCGGCAGACCGCTTTGCCCCGATCCCCGTCAAATCAGGCATCACGCGAGACCAGCTCGCCAAAGTCGAGACGAACGCCCTGGAACTTCACGGTGTCGAGATCGTCGCGACAAGCCGCAGGTATTACCCGTTCAACGAGCTCGGGGCACACCTGATCGGCTACGTCAACCAGATCAACGACACGGAACTGCAAAAGCTGAAGGTCTACGGCTACCGCATGGGGGATGTGAGCGGGCGCATGGGCATCGAGCGCACCTATGAGCCGATCCTGCGCGGCGCGAACGGGCTGTCTGCAAGCGTCGTCAATGCCCAGGGCATACCGCAGACCGACCGTGAATCGGTATCGCTGATGCGCGACTGGAAAGATGTCGCCCCGATATCGGGCAAAAACATCATCCTGACCATCGACATGGATGTGCAGCGCATCCTGAAAGACGCGCTCCGTGATTATCCGTCGGGCGCGATCGTGGCCGTGGAACCGGCCACAGGGCGCGTGCTCGGCATGACCTCCGCGCCGTCATTCAACCCGAACAGCTGGTCCGGGCGGCTCTCACGCGACGAACATCTCGATGCAGACACGAACCCCTACAAGCCGATGCTTGATAAGAGCCTTCTCTCCTTCTTTCCTGGCTCGATCTACAAGGTCATCACGGCGGCTGCGGCACTCGACACAGGCCTGATGCAGCCGCAGGACACTCTGACCTGCCCCGGCTATTACGAGTACGGCAAACAGAAGCGCCGTTTTCACTGCTGGAAACATTCCGGTCACGGGGCGGTATCGATCACGGAAGCCCTGGCATCCAGCTGTGACGTTTATTTCTACAAGGTTGGAGAAAAGCTCGGCATCGACCGACTCGCCGACTATGCAAAGATGTTCGGTCTCGGCGAAAAGACCGGCATCGGGATCAACAACGAATCGGCGGGCACCGTGCCGACGCGCGAATGGCATAACAAACGGTCGAAGGAGGGATTTCAGGGCGGTTTCACGCTTTCGACATCGATCGGCCAGGGCGACGTGAAAGTGACACCATTGCAGATGGCCATGCTGTATGCGACAATCGCGAACGGAGGAACGCTTTATTACCCTCAGATCATAGACCGGATCGAGACGGCGGACGGCCATACGATATTCAGCTATCCCAGCCGGATCCACGCACAGCTCCCTTTCAAGAAAGAGACGCTTGACACGATCAAGAGCGGCCTGGACATGGTCGTGAACAGCGAGATCGGGACGGCGTTCGCCTACCGCCTTTCCAACCTGAATGTGGCGGGCAAAACCGGCTCCGCGCAGGTCATCTCGAAGCGCGTCTCCAGCGCGGCCGTAGAATTCAAATACCGCGACCACGCCTGGTTTGCGGCATTTGCCCCGATAGACGATCCCAAGATCGCGATCGCAGTTTTTCTGGAACACGGCGGATCCGGTTCAGCCAATGCCGGTCCGGTCGCGATGGAAGTGCTTGAGCGATATTTCCGCGAGATCCTGAGCGACCGCCCGACCCCATAGGAGCCCACATGAAGCTCATCGCGCCACGCCCGATCAAAAACTTCATATCATCGTTTGACCTCGTACTGTTTTTTCTCGTTCTGGCGATCATCGGCATCGGGATCTTCAACCTGACGAGCATCGCGAACATCCTGCCCAAGCCGCTCCACAACATGCAGATCCTGTGGTTCACGCTGGGTTTTATATTCTGCGTGATCCCATGCGCCTCGATCGACTACAGGAACTATGCGCGTTTCGGTTCGGCGATATACGGCGCAGGCATCGCGATGCTCGTGGCAGTCCTGATATTCGGCTCGGATTTTAACGGTTCACGCCGCTGGATCAACCTCGGCCTGTTCACGATGCAGCCCTCGGAGCTGATGAAGATCGCGCTCGTGATATTTATCGCGAAGCTGTTTTCGGAACGCGAGCATCGCCAGGACTACAGGCTGAAAGATCTGCTTCCCGTATTCGGGGCGGTACTTCTCCCGATGGTCCTGATCTTTCTGGAACCCGACCTCGGCACAGCGCTGCTGCTCGCGCTGATATCGGGGATCATGATCCTGTTTGAAGGCGTGAAGACGAAGACGATCGCGCTGATCGCGGCGATCCTGATCGCGTGCGCGCCAGCGGCATGGTTCGTGATGCACGACTATCAGCGATCGCGCGTGCTGACATTCCTGCAGATCGAGGACGATCCCTACGGAAGCGACTGGCAGGTCAAGAACTCGGTGATCGCGGTGGGGGCCGGCGGCCTGACCGGACGCGGTTACGGCCAGAGCACGCAGGTTCAGAAAGGCTTTGTGCCAGAGCCTGAGAACGACTTTGCGCTGGCGAACTGGGCGGAGGAATACGGATTTGTGGGGGTCGCGCTGCTGCTCGCGCTCTATTTCTGCCTTCTTTTGTGGGCGCTTCACATCGCGAAGTCATCGCGTGACAGATTCGGGATGCTTCTGGCAGTCGGGATCGCGGCGATATTTTTCTGGCAGGTCGTGGTAAACACGGCAATGGTCGTGCGCTGGGCGCCAGTCGTCGGCATCACGCTTCCGCTGATCTCGTATGGCGGATCGAGCGTGCTGTGCATGATGATCTGCATCGGCATACTGATGAACGTGTCCATCCGCCGTCACATGCTTTCATCGAGCTGAGCGAGGCGAGCCATCCGAGGCGATTTGCAGCCCATCGTGTGCAGGCAGCCATCGGCATGCGAGCAGAGGCATGAGGTACCGAAGGCATTGGCAGATGCGACTGCGCGTCATCGGTTCATAAACGAGCGGGCAAAAAATCCAAAAGGCGCAACACACAAGCAATCCGCTTGACGATTTATGGGGATATGAAGTAAAGTGGGAATGCTTTGGTATGGGGAACGACCGAAGCACAGACTAACAAAACGCGTCGAGATCATCGACACCAGAGGAAGCTTAGGAGGGGATGTTGAATTCTTTGAGCAATAATCCCGGAGACGGAAATCAGAACGGATTGAATTCGGGTGTACAGTCCCAAGCGGAGCCCATCATTCAGGAAGTTTACGAAGACGAGCCGAATGATTACAACTACGAGCCTCAGATTCGGGAAGTGGATGAGGTAGAGCTAAAGAATCTGTCCGCGATTCGCGAAGAGGACAATGTTGACCGGCGCGTATATTTAGTATGCGGCATATTTTTGATTGCGGCGCTGATTGGTGGAGCAATAGGCTTTGCATTGGCAAACAGTGCAGCCGGCAAAGCGGAGATCCAGCGTAAATCGTCGATCGCGCAGATGCTCAAGAAGAGCTTTGAGCAGAAGCAGGAAGGATTCAAGCAGTACAAGTCGGATTTTGAGAGGATGTCAAAGCTTCCGTTTGACGAGACGACATTCGACAGCAAAGTGCTTGGGTACAACCGAGCCGGCTTCATGCTTGACATGTCGAGCGAAGTGACGAGCGAGGCCGTGCTTCTGATCACGGAATCGGGCGAGAATCCGTTAAAAGGTCTTCGCACGTATTCGGCAGCCACGATGCTGCTGACGCAGCTCCTGAGCACGCATATCAATGAGACGCATGCGGATGCCGACAGCATCTTATCCCTTCAGACAAAAGAAGAAGGCACCATCACGTATGCGATGCAGTACATTCCGGGCGCGGTGAATTATCTGGCAACGACGGCTCCCCGTAATCAGTATGCGAACATGATCGTCGATATATTCACGCTGAACGACTATATCGAGGATGACCAGAAAGCATCGGAAATGTACAGCAAGATGAAGATCGACAACAAATGGTCGGAAGAGCAGCGCATGCTCCGCGATTTTCATCAAGAGACCAAGAAAGGGAAAGGCTCGAAAGGCGCAGTCGAGGAGCCGCTTGACCTTCCGAACCGTCTGATCTACGAAGTGTACGACCGCAAGGGCAAAGAGAGCCAGCTGTTTGCCGATGAGGTCGTGACCGTAGACCGGCAACTGTTATTCGGCAAATCAGCGAATGCGCTGGAACGTTACAAGGCACGCACCCAACAGATCAACGAGCTGTTTGATGCGGCAGAAAAAGCGAGTGCCACAATCGTAGCCGAACTGGACAAATTCATTGTCGGCGACGGCAAATAAAGATCGCCAGAAAGTTTAACCCGGTATAAAGATACAGATCACTGACGTCCAGGAAAGATCGAGAGATTTTCCGAAAATAAGCTCAGGAGGGAATGTTGAATTCTTCCAACAATAATTCAAAGTTCAAGAATTTAGATGACCTGAAAGCCAAAATGGCGAACAAAGGTTCAGGTGGCTTCGGCGGCGGTGGCTTTGGCAGCTCGAAGGGCAGCGCAGGCGGCGGATTCGGCGGTGGCGGCGGATTCGGCGGCGGCGGATTCGGCGTAAAAGTACCCAAGAAGCAGGAACAGATCATCATCGAAGAAGAGGAAACGGCCGATCCTGGCAAACTCTTCGACTTCGATATGAATCAGGTCGATAAATCCCTGCTTCCCCCCAAAGATCATACAAAACCCGCAATGGTCGTCGTATTCACGATCGTGTGTGTCGTCTTCGGCGCATTCATCGGATGGTGCTGGCAAGGCGTACTCGCTGACCGCACAAGCGTCAATGACCGCATCGAGGTCGCTAAAGTCGTCGAGGCAAATGTGCGTCCGAAAATTGAACACTTCCAGAAATATACACAGCGCTTCAAACAGCGCAGTGAATCGATGGGTGCCGGTGTTCTTGAGTATGACCACAAGTTCTATAACGATGTCATCAAGAAATACAAAGAGGCTGACTTCATCCTCGATGTGAGTTCAGATCTTCCCGCCAATACCATCTCCATGGCGAGCAACTCCGAACAGAATCCGCTCAGCGATCTGCGCGGTTTCGGTGCCGGCACGACGCTCTTGGGCGCGATTCTCGAATCCCATATCCGCCAGACGGAACAGGATATGGACGAAATCAAGACGCTCCTCGGCAAAAGCAGCGCTACCGATAGAAATATCATCTATGCGCTTAAAGTCGATGCAGCCAATCTCCTGAACATCACGACCCCGAATACCGACCGCCTCCTCAAAGCCATCGCTTGCACCGAAGTCTATCAGGTCAAACGCGCGATCACCGATGATGAAGAAGCCAGCAAGGTATTCAAAGGCTTGATTGAAGCCGGGAAAATTCCTGCCAATCAGGTCAAAGAAAGAACATACTCCGCAGCCAAAGCCCCCAAAAAGAAAAAAGGCGAAGTCGAGATCACAACCGATCCCAACCTGACCCTGCCCTCAAGGCTCATGTATGTTCTCGAAGATCATGAAGGTGCCTCCGAAATCGTGTTTGCAGACGAAATCCTGCTCATCGAACGCAACAAACTCGTTGCTGGCAGCGCAAACGCACTTGACCGTTACAAACGCCGTATGATGCAAATCCTCAGCGTTCTCGGTGAAATCGAAAAATCAACAGATAGCCTCCAGAGCCGTATTCATATCATCGCAACTGAAGATCCTATCTGATCCATCGGGTGCTCTGCATCACGCAGAGCTTCCATGCGCCTCATTCAAAGCCTCTGTCCTCACACAGAGGCTTTTTTCATACCATCATCTGGTTTCCCACAGATATGGCGCAACCTTGAGCATGTTTATTTGACACGCTTTCAGCGTGCTTGATGTTTGGTTTTAGCTCTGTTCTACGACTGTAGATCTGGCAATTCCTTGACCATGTTTTGGTGCCCCCCTTTCATGGTGCCTATCGGAATGGGAATGCCTTTTCTCCCGATATTTCCCATGAATCCCAGACCATACAAACTTATATCACGACTGATGTTTGCATTGCTCGTCAGCCTCGTACCCGTTGCAGCGCAAGCATCTCCGAATCCGCATGATATTATTTTGAAACTCGCAAACGAGTCTTTTGTCCCACAAACGTCAGGCAAAATACAGTTTCTTGCGCCCAAAGGATGGACGATTCACGTCGACAAAGACGATCTCTCGTTCCATGTACCCTATCACCGCGGCGTACTCGGACATATCATCCAAAATATCGAGCTCACGCCAGATGTATTCCTAAAAGACCTCGAAAAAACATATCATGCCGAAATGTCCGAGATCTCGCAGGCCGAATCCCGCACGGATCATCTTCAAGGCGTTCTTCGCCTTCTGAGCGGACAGTTCGGGGGGGAGACCTATACCATTCTTCTCTTTTCGGGA
>JAFZFY010000341.1 GCA_017555665.1 Pseudomonadota bacterium
AATCAAATAGACCATCAAGTGTGTGTTCATTCGGATTTAGTTCAACCGGCATAATTTCCTCCTACGACGAATGTTATTACCTAATCTACAGTCCAAAAAAGGGCTATAAATCTATCGCATCATAAAAAAAAAAAAACAATGTCAAGCCTTCATTACCATAAAATGCAAAAAAATGATGGCGATGCGGAAAGCCGGTATTCATGCGGAGTTGCGCGTGTATTTGCCGATTGCGCCGTATGGCGCAATACGCAAATAGCGCGCAACGTGAGGCCGTATCGCCGCAGGCGATAGGCCGTGCGTGCCCCGGCGCATCGCAACGCGATAGCCGGGCAGTCCTCTAAAAGAACTCGCCATTTGCTGTCAGGCGAGTTATGGTGAACTGGGCGTTTGTCCACAGATGCATGGAGGTGCGCGTGATGTCTAAAAAATTGATTCCTTTTGGCGAGATATCGGAAAGTTTTACGGGATTGCGAGGTGACGGCATTTATTACGTCGATAAGACTGGGTTTATTTCGTTTTTGATCGACCAAAGGCGGAAGATTTGTGTCGCAACGCGGCCGCGTCGTTTTGGCAAGACATTGATGCTCAAGACGCTTGAGGCGTTTTTTGAATATCGATTGGATGAGGATGGCAAGCCGGTCGATAACCGCCGATATTTTGAGGGCTTGAAGGTGATGGATGCCGGCGAGGATGTGATTCGCGAGATGGGGCAGTATCCAGTGATTTTTATGTCGCTGAAAGATGTTTCGGGGGATAGTGTCGATGAAGTGATTGACCAACTTCGCGGGGCTGTTCGCCGTGCGAGTTATGCTCATGAAACTGTATTGAAACAGAGCGGCGTTCTTGGCACATCTGAGGCTGATGTTTTGCAGAGTTATCTCGATGGTAAAGCTTCTGAAGCCAATTTAAAACAATATTTCGAACTGATGACAGAGTGGTTGTATCGTTTAACCAAACGCAAGACGGTGATTTTGCTCGACGAATATGACGTGCCATTACAGAAAGCTGCCATATATGATAGTCATCATCCTGGATCAGAGCTTTTCGATAAGACGGTCAAATTGATCGGAAAATTTGTATCCTCTGGATTCAAGACAAACAGCAACCTCGCTTATGGCGTGATTTCTGGCTGTATGCGCGTTGCGAAAGAATCTATATTTACTGGCATGAACAATCCTGGGGTGATTGATGTCATGACCGATGAACTCCCGGATGAATTCTGGGGATTTACCGAAAATGATGTTAAACAGATGCTTGCGTATTATGGATTGGATGATAAATATCGAGATATCGAACAATGGTATGACGGATATATATTTGGCGGACGGAAAGTGTTTAATCCGTGGAGTTTGCTCAATGCAATTCGTGGGTTAGTCAATCATTCGGATATGGCTATTCAGCCCTATTGGGTGATGACGAGCGGCAATGATATTATTGACGATATGATTGAGCGTAATCCACAACACCGTGAATTGCTCGCCAAAATGATGCAGGGCGAAACGATATCTGCAACAATATATAAAAATCTTTCATATCGCGATTTGAAGCAGAATCCAGATGCGATATGGAGTTTTCTATTATATACAGGCTATCTGAAAGCTGTAAAAGTATTTAAAAATGAAGATGATTTATTAGAAGCTGAGCTCACGGTTCCCAACACCGAGATCAGGTCGGTGATGCGAGCCTCTTTGCGCCACTGGTGGAAAGATATACAGATTCCAAGCTTTGATACAAAACCGTTATCAAATGCTTTGGTAACTGCAGATGTTGAAACGGTAGAACGGGAATTCCGGCTTGCCCTTAAAGGCAGTGTGAGTGTATTTGATTATAATGAAGCGTTTTATCATGGCATGACAGTTGGTTTGTTGCGGACGGTTTCGGAGGTACATTCCAATGACGAATATGGCGAGGGGCGGCCGGATGTCGTGACGGTCATCGGGGAGACGGGGATTATCCTCGAAATTAAGTGTGTCACGCCCAAAGCATTGGTCGCTGCCGGGATTAAAGATAATGACCGTTCAAGGATCAAGAATTTGATGGCATCGAAACTGGATGAGGCTGTTAAACAAATCCATGATCATGAATATGTCGAGGCTGTTCTTGATGATGAGCCCGCCGCTCGCACGGTGAAGTCGTATGCCGTATGTTTTTGCCGCAAATGGTGTATGGTGCGACTTGTGGAATGATGGGGCGCGCGTGTATGCGCGCAGTATAGACGTGTTGTGACACGTCTATGCGAGCACATAGCGCGCGGCAAAAGGCCGTATGCGCGTAGCGCATAGGCCGATGCGCAGGGCGTATCGCCGTAGGCGATAGCCCGTGTGTATATATAAATAGTATGTGTATGTGCGTTTATATATTGTAGGAATATATTAATTGTTAAAGAAATATCCGTTGATGACGCGGTCGCGGCGATGAAATTCTGTATGTGTGAGGCCGAGGTCGGACACGATAGAGGCGATTGAGAACCAGTCTTCGGGCGGGAGTGCGGTGTCTGGGATGGCGTGCGGGAGTCCAAGTGAGTCGGTCATTTCCGCTTCGCGCATTGCTGGGGCGGCGTCGCCCGGTGTCCAGCCGAGGCGCACGGTGACGGCGTTTCCGCCGCGTTTTTTTAATAGATTTAGTGCAAGTTCGCGTGCGCGGAATGCGCCAGCGACATCGACTTTGTGAGGATCTTTGCCGCAGATTGCGCCGCCGCCGATGGGGATTTCGGGGCCGTAGAAGTCAATGGCGAGTTTTTTGCCGGAAAGACCGTTGTCCCCCTCGGGGCCGCCGATGATAAAGTCGCCCATGCCGTTAAGGATAAAACGTTCGAGCGGCAGGTCGGCGATGCCTTGAAGTCCGCGGGATTCAAGGTCGTTTAGTGCGGCGCGGACAATTGGCATGACCAGTTCGTGACTCTCTGTGGCATAGACATCTTGGGAGTGCTGGATGCTGAGCGTCAGACGTTTCCAAGTATAGCGATCGTTTGTGTGGCTGAGATGGACGAGCACCTTGAAATCGGGTCCGAATTTGTCGGGAACGGTTCGCCGCCAGGCATCGACTTTGCGGCCGATATAATTTGCGATGAAATGCGCGGGCGGTAAGTAGTTTGTTTCGGGATGATTGCAGGCGTAGCCGGTGACGACATTCTGGTCATCGGAGAGGTTGCGGATTGCGCGTTCATCTTCTGAAAGCGGTTCAAGGCAGATATTTTGTATAATTTTGAGGGTTTCTGGGGCATGAATCCAGCGTTCGCCATAGCCGGCTTCGCGATAGACTTCGCGCGCGATGTTTTCAATTTCTGTATATGTGAGAACGCATGTGTGAATTCCGCCGGCGATGCGTCCGTCGATAAAGACGTGATTTGTATGAACGGCGCATTCGTTGCCCACGAGTGCCTCGTGATCGCGGCGGACGGCGGTATCGACGATGCTTTCAACGATTCTATCTGCGAGGCGGTCGGGATGTCCTGGAGATACATATTCTGCGATGTGTGATTTCATGGGGAGTCCTGTTGTGAGAGAGTATATGGGTTAATGAGAGACGTTCCACGGAACGTTTTACAAAGAGAGATTGTTGTTAGTAGAGTTTTATATATTTCTCTGTGATGGATGCGAGATCTTTTTGGGCATCATACGCTTCATTTGATTTGACGAGTCCGACATAGAGCCGCATTTTTGATGCGTGAAATTTGTCGCTGAGATGCGCATCTGGGCGGCCTGTGAAACCGTCTGTGATGACGATGACGGCGTGAGGGCGTTTTTTGAGAGGCAGATCCAGCACGTGTTTTAGCACGCAGTTGATGTCTGTGCCGCCAGAAGAGACGAATTTGTGTGCAGCCAGATCTTGGGCTGAGGCTGGGCGAACGACAGTGGAAAATACATGCACAATGCAGCGTTTGCTCCGGCAATAGGGCAGGAGGGCTTGTGCCACAGTGGGCACTTCGTCTGCAACAGAGCCGGATACATCGAAATAGACGTATGCCTGCTTGTTATCTCGGAATGCTAGGTGTGGCATGGTTACGGACGAACGATAGAGCAAGGCGTCTCCGAGCGTGAGTTCTCGCGCTTCGTGTGAGCGGTCTCGCCAATCGGGGAGAAATGTTGATGTTTCTGTGATTCGTTTACATATTGCGCGGCGACGTAGTTCTTTTGGACCGGGTAAATCAGCGCGTTGCATGAGCCTTCGCACACCGCGCCATAATGCGGATTGCGGGTTGGCATCTGCATCATAATCGCGTTCGCGCACGTCTGAGCCCATGTCACGACCTTGTAAGGGGCGGTCGGGACTTGGCCATTTCGAGATAATTTCGTGCAGCAGATCTTTCATTTCTTGTGAGAGATCTTCGCTGTTTTCGCCATGCGAACCGAGAAGGAGCGGCTTGTCTGGGGTGCCTTGTTTTTCTATATCTTCGCAGTCTTGAGGGGATGCGTCATGAGCTGATTCACCGGTGGTGTTTTGATTGTCGCTGTTTTCGCTATCATTGCTAGATGAGCCGATATCAATCGGTTTTCCATTCTGATTTAATGATAATTTTAGGATGCAGTCGCTTTTGAGCAGTGCTTCATAGACATCGTAATAAGTGCCAGTATTCGAGCCACCATACAATAACTGCAGGGCTGTGATGGCTTCTTCGGGCGTTCCTTCGCCAACTGGGCGCAGAAGCGCATAAGGCATTTGGTCGGATGGATAATAGTTTGTAAAAAATGATGTAAATTCCGGGTGCGGAAAAAGTGTACAAAGCATGGCGTTGATGACGGCATCGAAGATGATATTTCTTATAGGTGTCGCATGAGGAAATAGCGTTGTGTGGCCGAGAATCACGTGGTAGAGTTCATGCATGATGAGCATAAAGAGATGCTCGTTTGTCTGGCAATAGGTTTCTATAAATTCTTTGTTGAGCAGAAGTTCTGGGGAATTGCTGCATGTGACGCAGGCTGTTTCGGTCTTGTCTGACAAACGGACACGAAAAAGAGATAGAAATGTCGTCAGCTCGAATGAACTTGGGGGAATGACATCGAGTATCCGTGCGATGATTTTTTCTTCGTCGGTCATGGCTGGGCCTTTAAATCATTGATTTGAGAGAAATATTTTTGAGGAAAGGCTATGGGGGTATCAAAACCTGGCGTGTGGCATGTAAGGCTTATTTCTCGTCGTGGAATATAAATCATCCCGGAGATGCGTCCGATAATTGCAACTGTTAGGAGAGGATCGCGGCAGATATGATATATGCCTGAATTTTGGGTGAGATCTATGGGGGTTCCAATCATGTATCCTGTTGGTCGCGAAACGGCATCAAGCTCGGCTGAGTGTTTGCGCATATAACTTTCAAGCCATTTTTTTATGAGTGCGTTGCGCATCGCGTCGGGCATGAATGATTTATCGTCTGGTATATGAAGGTTGATGTGCTTGAAATTAAAAACGATTTGTTCTCCGACGGCTTGCACAACTTTATTTATGTTGCTTCGCGGCGGACAGGACATGTTGTGATAAGCAGTCATCTGAGCCCAAACTCCTTCAATAGGGTTGTAAAATCCTTGGAGGTTTCGTTGACGGCATTGGGGTCTGAGAAGCCGTCAGGCAGATAGGAATTGAGAAGATTGGAATGATATTGTGCCAATTCTGAGTTTGCGCCAAAGCGCTGATTGATATCCGCGATGCGTGCCCCGATGGCTCTGGCGATCTTGGTTTTATCTGGCATAACCATTTCGGTTGAATCACAAGCTTCGATGGCCGGCTGTATTTCTTTAGCGAGCAGTTCTATCGTTGTTGCGGGAATATCTGCGTGTTCCCGAAGGGCGAGAAATGTGGCGAGCGCGAGTCCGCGCCGTAAGTGCGGTTTTGCTTTTGCGATGCCTTCGCCAATAATTACGGCGGTGCGGTCTGGGGGGAAAGTGAGTTCATTGGATACCATGCAACGCAGTCGTTTAACGGGATCGTTGATTTTCATCAGCTGGGTGAGCGGATCATCTTCGTCAAGCAACGAAATATCCCAGGCTGATTTGCAGATGGCTGTGAGTTCTGCTGCGTTCACTTTACGGCGTGCGCGGTCTGGCAATGTATTGAGTAGCGCGAGCAGTGCCGAGTCATAGAGCTGTGGCGTATCATCATTTGTTTGGAGCGCAAGGACTTCTCGCGCAGCATGAACAGCTATGGCGCAGCGCAGGAGCATTGTGGCGCGGCGTGTCGAGACATCGTAGTGAGCGGCGTGCAATTTTGAGATAAGTGTAATGATATAGGAAGAAAGGCGGTGCGTCAGTTCGGGGATAAGCGTTTCGTACCGCTGGCGAGCTTGTGCAATCAGTTCGCGAATGGCGATAGGAAACTCGTGCCGGCCGGCGAACTGGTCTGAAAGGACGCTTTTCTGGTCATCTGGGGAGAGGTCGGCCCAGTCCGGCACGGACATGATGAAAGGAAAGCGGTCAGCGAGTGCGGCATCGAGCGGTTCGGAGCCGAGGTAGAGCGCATCGCCTTCGTCAAGTTCTTCGTCTGTGGGCGGCGGGTTCATGGCGGCCCAGCGATAGACAAGGCGCGAGAGATTTCGCCCTTGCACGCGCTTGTCATAAATTATCGGGAAGAGCTTGTTTTGGAGTTCCGGGCGTGTGCGGCTGATTTCGTCGATGAACACGACTTCGGCATCCCAGATGCTTTCGGGCGATGCGAGATATTCGAGTTTTGTGCGTGTGGCATCGGGTAGCGGCACGCCGACGAGGTCATCGTAGTTGATGAGGCTCGCGTTGTAGGCGCGGAATGACATGCCAAGGCTTTCGGCGAGCCGTTCCAGCACAAAGCTTTTGGCGCAACCGTGCGCACCCACGAGCAACAGCGGTTCTTCCGAGAGCAAAGCGGCGAGCAGGACAGGCTCACTTTTCTTCCAGCCGTAGAGTCCAAGGGGTTCGGTAATCAATGATTTCATCGTTTGCGGTTCCTTTCGTCAAGCCTCTCAGGAGGGGACATCCCACGCAAACGACAAAACCGACTATCTTGGAATTAAGACAGACGGCTTTTGGAACATGTTTCCCATTTTGGGCACATCGCCTTTCGGCTACCACCGTGGTGTTCCACTCGGTTGGTGCGATTTGTCTTTCGGCAAATCGACTCCTGATGCTTCAACTGGTTCAATTGTCTAGCGAAACGGAATCTTGGTTGCAACAGAAAAAAGATTTTTTGTAAAAATTTGTAGCGCATGAGCCATGGGAAAGAGACTTAAACAGGGGAATTGTTTCCTTGCTGTTGCGTTCGCGTTGGCAAGGAAATGTTTGAGTTTAGTCAATGGTATTGGGGGATGGATAAAAAAACGCGCGGCGTGATGCAATCAGCCGCGCGATGAGGCCGTATGCGCGTGAGCGCATAGGCCGGTTCAACGAAAAGAGATCAGTAGCCTTTTGTCCATTTCTTGAGGCCGAAAGCGGCGAAGAAGAGAAGGACTGCTGCGCCGAGTGACGAGCCGATCAGGAAGAGGAAGAGCGGCACGTTGGAGGAGGCGAGCATGGCCTCGAGGTTTCCTGCGAAGAAGTTCGCGATCGCGCTTGAAAGCAGCCAAACGCCCATCATGAGGGAGACCATGCGTGCAGGGCTGAGCTTGGTGACGAACGAGAGGCCGACCGGGCTGAGGCAGAGCTCGCCACAGGTGTGGAGGAAATAAACGCCGACGAGGAAGAGCATGCTGGCTTTGCTGGTGATTGCGCCGCTGGCATCGCGGACGACGGTCTGCTGGCCGAAATAGAGCAACGTGAAGCCGAGACCGAGCAAAATAAGGGCGATCACCATTTTGTAGAGGATGCTGAAACGATACTTGGAGGTATCGATCTTGTACCACATGCTGGAGAAGAGAGGGGCGAGAATGACGATGAAGATTGGGTTGATCGACTGGAAATAGGAGGCGGGGACTTCAAAACCGAAGAGGTTACGGTCGGTCTCTTCTTCGGCGAAGAGGGTCATTGTGCCGCCAGCCTGTTCAAAGCCGAGCCAGAAGAAGATTACGAAGAGGCAGACGATGAGGATTGCGGCGACAGCCTTTGTGTCGGCAATCGCGATGCGTTTTGTCTCAGCGGCGATGTCTGAAGGCGTCATTTCCGCGAGTTTTTTCATTTCTTCATATTTTTCTGCTGCTTTTTTATCAGTGGCTGCATCTTTGGCGTTTTCAGCTTTGGCTTTGGGGGCCTCAGCTTTGGCTTCGGCATCCTCAGACTTGGCTTCGGCATCTTCAGCTTTGGCTTCGACATCCTCAGCTTTGGCTTCGGCATTCTCAGACTTGACTTCGACATCCTCAGCTTTGGCTTCGGCATTCTCAGACTTGGCTTCGACTGTTTCAACGTTTACGGCATTAGGGGCTTTGTTTTCAGCGATATAGGCCTTTGCTTCTTCAATTTTCTTGAGGAGTTCTTTGTCGCCGCCTTTATAAGCGAGTCCGAAGAGGCCAGTGAGTGCGCCAACCACGATCGTGATGCCCAGTGCGCTCTTGAGTGTATCGGGAATAGCATCGGAGGCCTGGCCGATATACGGCAGAAGCAGGGTGCAGATGAGGGCAACGACAGCTGTTGCGGCGGTAATCCAGATGATATCGATGACATCACGTTTGTGGAGGGAGGCACGGTCATTATCATTTCGCGAGGGCGGGAAACCGGCTTTTCCGAATTGTTTCTGGCCAATCAGGAAGATGACAATGCCGAGTGCCATGCCAATGGCTGCTGCGGCGAACCCGATGTTAAATCCGAACTTTTGTCCGAGCGTGCCGCAGACAAGTGGCGAGAAAAATGCGCCGACGTTGATGCCCATGTAGAAGATCGTGAAAGCGCCATCTCTTCTGGGATCGTTGGGTTCATAGAGTTCGCCGACGATTGTGGATGCGTTGGGTTTGAAGAAGCCGTTGCCGAGGATGAGCAGGGCAAGACCGAGGTACAGGAACGTCATGTTTGATGCGGAGGACAGCATGAGGGCGATTTCGCCGAGCATCATGACGAGGCCGCCGATGAAGATGGATTTTCGGGCGCCGAGATAACGGTCTGCGAGCATGCCGCCGATGAGCGGGGTCAGATAGACCAGCGAAGTGTAGATGGCATAGATTGAAAGCGCATGGGCGCGTTCGAGACCGAGCCCCGGTATGGCTGCGGTTGTTTGTGCCGTGAGGTAAAGGACGAGGATGGCGCGCATGCCGTAGTAGCTGAAGCGCTCCATAGCCTCGGTTCCGAATAAGTATTTGAGTCCAGCAGGGTGTTTTTTCTTCACCTGTGGCTCTGTTGTGGAAGCAGCAGACAAGGTCAATCTCCTTATAAACGGGTGCACCGATAATGGTGCACATATAACTACATATACTCCCCCGGTAGGTGTTTTAACCAAAGTAGACCATAAAGGCAACGATTTACGGGAAAGGCGCGGGAATAATTGTCAGAATGGTGAGCATGGGGAATTGACAACAGGTGGATAAGACCATTAAATAATGCCAGGAGTAACAGCCGGTGGGCGGCTGTTCTTTTTTTGTGAATGGATGTGAATCATGCCGGAAAATGTCATTAAAATTGGAATTTTTTACGATGGGAATTATCTCTATCACGTAAGCAACTATTACGTCTTTCATCACCATCATCACATGCGCCTGAGCATATCCGGGCTTCATGAGTTTGTGCGTGAGGAAGTGGCGCGTCGTGAGCATACGACGGCAGAATTTTGCCGGATCGTGGATGCGCATTACTTCAGGGGACGTTATACGACGCAGATCGTGGAACAGAAGGGATGGATCCGTGGCGAGAGGATTTTCGAGGATGTGTTGATGTACAATGGGGTCACGACACATTTCTGGCCGATGACAGAAGGCAACGAGAAGAGTGTGGATGTGGCGCTTGCGCTTGAAGCGTATGAGATGACGCATCTCCGCCATTACGATGTGTGCGTGCTTGTTGCAGGGGACAGCGATTATGCGCCGCTCGTCCAGAAGATCCAGGCGACGGGGACGCGTGCGATGGTGCTCGGTTGGGAATTTGATTTCATCAATGACCGAGGGCTTCGCCATGAGACGCACGTCTCGAAACGCCTGATGTCTGATGCCACCTATCCGGTGATGATGTCCGATGTGATCGAGTCGGGCAAGTATGATCCGGGTTCGGCGATCAGCCTTTTTGTGGCGCGTACATCTGACACCGAGGAAGAGGATGCGTCTGATTACTGGGATGATGATGAGGATGAAAGCGAAGTTGAGGGCGGCGAGGAGAAAAAGGCTTCTTCCGATGCCGTGTCACCGGAAGACCTTCGTTATGGGCATATCGTGCTTCTGAACCCGTCTGGGTGGGGATTTATCGCGCCGGAAGGTGATGGCGTGGATATCTTCTTCTGCTATGCAGATCTCATCGATACGACGTTTGACCGCCTGCGCCATAATGCGACCGTGAGCTATACGGAAGGGCGTAACGAGAAAGGCCCGATTGCGCGCACGATTCATCTTGTGAGCCTTGAATCCTGATTGGTGAGATGTCATAATACCCCATCTGGGCGTGAATGCCTGGATGGGATTGATTTGAATGGCTAGTGGAGGAACGATGAAGACAAAATATTTGATTACGATCGGCATCGTTGTCGGGATGTTTTTAGGTGTAGCTTCTAGTGCATCGGCCAAGCCTGCGTTTATTCATAAAATGCAGCTGTTTACCGAAAAACAGCTCCCGGCGGATCATGTCAAAAAGGTCAAGAAAGATGTTAAGGAGGGCAAGCCGTTACTTGTCAAGCCTGAGCATGAGCATCCGGAAGGACTTCCTCCAAAACTTGAGCCGACGGATAAGATTCGTCCGCCTGAGATCGACCGCGGCGCACTCGAACGCGGTCCGGATGGGAAGCCGGGACTCGATAAGAAGGTGCCACTCGACAAGAAGGAAGGCAGACCTCATGACTTCCGCCGCCCGGATGACGACAAGGCCAAGGTGGATGGCGATCACGACAATCGCCGCGAGATCAAGCCAAAAGAGAAGCCGGACAATCTCCATTTGAAGGGCAAGAAACCTAAACCTAAAGCGGGTGTTTAAGCGCATCAAATGGTGTAGTAAGCGCTGAAATTATCACGGGCACTTCCTGTGTTGGAAGTGCCTTTTTTGTATGGGGGCGCGCGCCTGAAGCAAGAATGGCATGGGGATTAACCTCTTGGCATGTGTGCAGGGGACGCGCAAAAGGATGATGGTGATGAAACGAGGATTCGTATTGTGGAGTGTGTGCCTCACTATGGCGATGCCGATGCTGGCCTGCCATCGAGAGGAGAAGATTGAGGATACGCCGGTTGCGGAGATCAAGGTGAGTGAGCCGCCCGAATATGAAGTGCCTGAAAAACATGTTGTCCGATATGGCAATGACGGCATTTTCAAAGTGGCTGATCACAAGTATTTTGGCGTGGTAGTGCCGATCGAGTCTGTCGAGATATCGAAGTCAGATGAAGAGATCCGGTTTTATGTTCCAGGCATGTCGATGACTGAGATCATGTTTTTTCTGGACAAGTATTTTCCGTATCAAAAGTATAAAAAATACACGAAAGTCGAGGTCATAGAGGTCTTTTCTGAACTCAAAGAAGAATATGCGGACGGTTCCATTGTGCCGAGTCTCGATGTCAATGTCGTGCGCCCGACGGAGGAAAATGCCGTTTCGATGCGTATCTTCTGGGATCCGCGCGAGCAGCGGTTTGAATGGATCTATCGCAACCCGGAGCTTCGAAAAGCGAATCGCGTGGAGTTCCTGGCGGACGGGGATGCTGTGCCGCCTGTGCCTGAGAAGTTCGTCATGCCTTCGGATGAAGAAATACAGCATCTGAGGGAGACGGTCGAGCCTGCCGCATTTGAAAAACAGTATGCAGAGATGAAGCGGTTGGCGGAAGGCGGGGCGGATCCGAGACCTGACGAGGAAAGTGGGCCTGATCAACAGGCAAGACCGGATGAGATGCCGGGCGGCAGTTTGCTCATCCAGAACATGATGATGGATAATGCAGGAATGCGCTGATTAGGCGCCTTGTGGATGGCGGTCATCGTGACGTCATCCGATAGACGGTTGGAGTAAGGGAATGAGAAAACATTTAGTCAAGGGAATATGCTTGCTGGTTGGCTTTGCCACAATGGGATTTCTGATGTCGTGTGACCGGCATTCGGAAGCAAAAAGTGCGACGGATATACCGGATGAAACGCCAGGGGCTGAGCGTTCGGCGGCAGGCGATGCAAATGCTGTTCAGGACGGATTGCCTGAAGAACGCGGCGATGTCATGGTGATCTACGGGCCTGCCGAAGATATGATGCCTGCTTATGACGGCAATGAAACGCAGCAGGGAAATGATGCTGCTGATTCCGGCGATGTCGATCGGAGGGCGCCTGAAGAAGCGATAGAGGCGATCTATGGACCCCCCGAGATGCTGATGCCACCTGATGATCAGGCGGATCAGACGGACAAGGACAAGGCCGACGAGGAGATTCGGGAATTCGGTAAGATTCGTGAACACGAGATGATTCAGGCGTTGTACGGTGTAACGGAGCCGCGCTTTGAGCGATGAATTCGATTCAGCCCAGGGGGGGGCGGCTGAACGGTGACCGGAAAATTAAAAAATGATAAAATAGGGTTGACATATGGTGTTTAAGCGCGTAAAAGCCGCGCTTGCTGATTGGCTTTAAGAGTCAGTCAAATGGTGCGAGAGTAACTCAGTGGTAGAGTGCAACCTTGCCAAGGTTGACGTCGCGGGTTCGAGCCCCGTCTCTCGCTTCATGTTCTTTGTCAAGATAGTTGGTCATGCGAGAGTAACTCAGTGGTAGAGTGCAACCTTGCCAAGGTTGACGTCGCGGGTTCGAGCCCCGTCTATCGCTTTTTTGATCAGAGCGTATATGCGAGAGTAACTCAGTGGTAGAGTGCAACC
>JAFZFY010000032.1 GCA_017555665.1 Pseudomonadota bacterium
AGCTGCTCGCTTATCAGCAGATGTGTTATACGTCTGTGGCGTATTCGGGATGCAAGCTTAAGAAAGTGGATTGTTCGATATTTAAAGCTCTGGAGTGTTGCAAGCCTCTGAATGAGGGATTTCAAGGCATATCTCATGAATCGTTCAGAGCGCTGCCGGAAATTTTGAAGGCGGGTGGCTTGTCCTTTGGGGCGGCATCATTCTTTTTGCCGGTCTATGCCGCTTCCTTTTCGCAGGAAGATGGCGTGTCCATGCCTGTGGTGCCGTATACCGAACTTTTTTATCTTCCTACCAATGCCTATACTTGGTGCTTTTTGAATTCTGACCCAGAGACCTGTCAGTGCGATATACAGAATGCACAGGCATTTGAGCAGACGCTTGACGTATGCTGTGGGACGGATGGGACTTCCGAGGATCGCCGTGCGTGCGCCTTGTCCATGGTGCAGAATGATGGCATGTGTCCTGACAAATAGAGCGATAGGAGTGATTCATGAGAGCATATATTTATGAGGTTTGCTGTGCGGTCGCTCTGTTGATCTCGGGGGTGGCATCAGCCCAGGATGCGGATGGGATGCCTGAGGCGGCTGGAAGTATGCAGGCACAGGGGGATGCGCAGAATCTTTCTGAGGCGATGCCGGGCTTGCAGCCAGAGGCGCGTTCAGCTGTCACGGATGCGGGGGCGGGCATTCCTGCGGTGCAGGAGGAAACGCCTGCGGTGTCTGGAACGGTGATTCACGAGGCGGCTCCAGCTCAGGTTGTGAGCGATCAGGGCTCAGCAGAAGGCGAGAGTTACAATCCTCAGTATTCTTATGTCGGCTGGAACACGGGATTCAAATTTTATTTCGGCCTCGGTCCGTCGCTTGATCTTGTCGATAAGGCCATGGGGTATTCGGCGCGCCTGGGGTTTGATGTGCATCTTCAGTATTTCGGCATCGGACTGGAAGTGGCATGGAACATGATCTGGGCATTGAGAAGTGCCAGGAGAGGGGACTGCCTGGATATGGCTTACCGTACCACGAACACCAGCTTTTTATTGATCGGGAATGGGTATATTCCTATAAATAATAATTTTATCATTTCATTGGGCGCGGGTGTCGGTATTGGCAAGCGTTATGAATTGATATATTCCGATGCTGATTTTCGTGAAGATGGGACGAGTTGGTCTGCTCGGCTTCAGGTCGGGGTTGTATGGCGTGCCGATAACGATACTTTTTATGAATTAACATTTCCCTTTGATTTTGGAAATTTTGTCGCCATTGATAATTCGAATTTCCGCTGGTCTGATCTCGCTCAGGATATCGCATTCGGGCTCGTGTTTGTGTTTGGGTATCAGGCAGCGCATCACGAGAAATGCAATTACGGCTGTGGCGGAAGCGGGCATTGGGATGATGACGATTGATGTGGCTGATAAGGCCGTCTCAGGGGCTTATTTGGTGCTGGAGGCTGCATCCCCTCAGGACAATTGATATGCAATCAACTTGAGCGTGCGGAGCCTGAAAAAAGCCCCCGCTCCTTTTGGGGATCGGGGGCTGGGGATATCGCGACGGGCGACGATTTATTCATCAGGCTTGCATTCGCCTGTCTCTTCAAATTCATCTACGCATTTCTGATATGCTTCGGCGTCGTTTCTGAGCGAATTGCAGCACATCATGGACGGCGGGCCGTAGATCGTTTCCTGCGGGTCTGTCGGGTCTTCGACAGGATCGCTGGGGGTGGGATCGCTCGGCGTGTCGACGTGGCATTCTTGAGTTCTTTCAAAGTCGTCCACGCAATTCTGGTAAGCTTCGGCGTCGTTTTGGAGCGAAATGCAGCACATCATGGATGGGGGGCCGTAAATCGCTTCCATAGGTTCAGGATTGCATATGCCCTCTCTACGGAAACTGTTGATGCAATTCTCGTAGGCTTCCTCAGAGAATGCGGCGCAACAGTGATCTTCGGACGTTAACGATGGCACGACGCCGTAATCCGTGCCGCACCCCGCGCTGGTGATCACGGTGGAGAACAGAGCGACCATGCCGGTGAAACTTGCCATGATTTTCTTTATAAGCATGAGAAACCTCCTGGATATTTAAAACAGCAACACGAACCAACAAAATCTCAGTATATCGACTTGATTATAACATATCAAGAAAAATGGCCAAATGTTTGTGTGACAGGGGGGCAGTCCATAGGCGGTTCTGTGTATAGGGGATTTCATGAAGGCTGCAGGCAGTCGTAAGCGGCGCAAGGCTTTTGGCATTGCGGGGAGCTCGATACCGGTGCGCCAATGAGAGGGCGAGTCAATCGGCGTGGCGCGCGGCGTATCCCGGCAGGGATAGGCGCGCGCGCATCGCGTATCGACCGTTTCGGTCGATAGCGATGCGAAAAAAAAAAGCATTATATATGGGGCAGAGGCCGCGCAAATATGATATCATAGAACGGCCTTTTAGGGAGGGTTCGATATGCCAGAGATACCTGAGAATATAAGATTTCATTTCGCACGTCAGGCGCCGTCGCCTTGGAACTGGTACACAAAGCAGGATTTTGCAGGGTGTGCGCTGAAATGGACGGCACCGCAGGACACAGTTGCCTTTTATATCGTGTTTCGGAGCAGCGAGAGTCTTCCGAGCGACTGCTGCGAGGATCTTCTGAGCGGCATGTACGACGACGTGGTCGATCGTATCGATATTTTCAAGCCTGTGACGCGCCTTGTGGACGACCAGATCCATGACAAGAACAGATATCTTGTTCTGGCCAAGCTGGAGAACGACGATATCGAGTGGATCCAGAATGTCGAAAGCGAGCAGTTTGTAGGCGGGAAGCCTGGCGAGGAGTGGACGTATTGGTCGAATCCATATGGGGATAAGCCGCTGGCGAAGGATCCGTGCCGTCTGGATTATCAGACGGTGCGCGTGGGGACATTCTGCGGATTTGAGTGGGATTATCCGTCGCAGTATCCGGATTTTGTGGGCTATGACCTGATCGTATGTGACGTGGCGTACAGCCCGCATACCGGTGCGGAATGCGACATTGAGGCATTTCAGGCGGTCCTGAATGGGTATCGCGGGATGACCTATAGGCTGGATCGTTTTGTGAATGCGATCGTGGATAATGAGTCGTTCGTAAATCGGTTCTGGTATTACGCGCTGTTGGTGCGCCTCCCTGAAGCTGGCCGTGTGCAGATCCCGATCCGCCATGTGTCAGAGCCGTTTCCGAAGGGGCATCCGTTCCAGTATCTGAGCGCGCGTCCGAGCTGGGGCGAAGGGCGTGACCGCATGATGGCGGCTTACGGGCGGTGGCGTGCGCAGATGGCTTCAGGCTGCGTGTCCGCAGTGATGCCGACGGCAGATATCATCTCCGAGACCATGAATGTCTCGGAAGGCATCAAGCTGGAGTTTTTCAGGCATGCGCCGGATCTTTCGCTGGATTCGTATCTGTCCACGCCGGGCATGATCGGGATCCAGTTCCGCGCAAAAGTGGCTGAGGGCACGTCAATCATTGCGGTTCGTGCGGATCATGCGCTTGACGGCGCGGCGTGCGAGCGCGTTCTTGAGGCGGCACGCTTGCGCGGGACGTATCAAAGCGAGACATGTGACGCGTTTTTCTTCTGCCCGAACAACGGCTATATGCTGCTTGTCGATACGGATTGCCATGAGAAATCATGGTATGCCTTTGCATCGTATCAGGACGGTGCCTATGAGATATTGTCTCATGTCAAGGATAGCACGATCGATTTTCTGCCCAATACGCAAGATGTCGTGCGATGGGGCGAAAGCTCGCTTAGGTATCAGAACAGGGTCGTGCATTGTCTGAAATGTGAGGAGATCCGCAAAAAGAATTGCCTGTCGCTGGAATTCGGTGTCATGGACGAGATGAGTACATCGTCGATCGAACTCTACCGGTTTAGCCGAAAGCCCGACTGGACGCATATGAATATCGACGATCTTCATGCATTCCAGAAAACAGGAAAGCCGGAGCTTGGCGCGCGTTTTGTGATCGATCACGCATGTTCAGGCGTGATCGATGATCTTTCGGAACCGGATGAGACATATTTCTATGCCGCGCTGAGTGTGGATCGTGACAACAACCGCTCGCATTTGGCTGTCTATACGCTTGGAAATGTGGAACGAGATGGATTTGAGCGGCTTTCGGATCTCGTCGGTTCTTCGGATGACGCTCGTTCCGAGACCAGATCGGATCGAGATTCAGATGAGGGCGTGACATATCGCGGTTCTGCCGATATTCCGTATGGCCGATCGGGGATGGATGGCTCGGATTCTGGGACTGCAGGCGGTGGCCGCCGCAAGTTTTCTTGGGATGACGACGAGGACAAGGCCGGGTCTTCGAGTACGGCAGACGCGGAATCGAGCAGCTTGGGCCGCCGCAAGTTCTCTTGGGATGACGACGAGGACAAGGCCGGGTCTTCGAGTACGGCAGACGCGGAATCGAGCAGCTTGGGCCGCCGCAAGTTCTCTTGGGATGACGACG
>JAFZFY010000342.1 GCA_017555665.1 Pseudomonadota bacterium
ACTGGCGTTCAAATACCGCATTGAGCGGCTTCTCGGCGAAGGCTCAAACGGCAAGACTTATCTTGCGATTGCACGAAATACGGGCGAACACGTCGCCATCAAATCACTCAAACTGGTGCAGCGAGAGAATTTTAAGAGTTTTGAACTCTTCAAACGCGAAGCGGAAACCCTTGCGAGCTTGCACGTAAATGGCGTGCCGCGATTCTATGAAAGCATATTATCAGACACGATCGGCGGCGAGTGTTATATTGTTCAGGAATATATAGAAGGCAAATCCATACAATCATTTTTAGATAAAGGACACGTATTTTCTGAGGCAGAGACGCTGTGTGTCATGGCCAAAACAGCAGCAATTCTGTCCTGCCTGCACACCCAATACAGCCCGCCCGTTATTCATCGAGATATCAAGCCATCCAATATTTTATGCCGCTTTAATCAATTTTTGGACTGGCAGACAGTCCAGATCTATCTGATCGATTTCGGCGCAGTGGCCAATGCACGTTCAAACTCGGATAAATCGACGATCGCAGGCACCATCGGGTATATGGCTCCCGAACAGAATTTTGGCGAGTGCATGCCGCAAACAGACCTGTATGCACTCGGCGCGACAGCGCTGCATATGCTGACCGGCGTGCCGCCATACGAAATGGATTTTGACACCTATTCGATGAAATACGAGAAAGCCCTTGACACATATGCCCCCAAAACGTCGGAAGGCATGCGAGAACTCATCGGCAGACTGATCAATTATCGGTATGACAAACGCCCCGCCAGCGCTTTAAAACTCATGCAAATGATCAGCAACGTCCGCGCTAACCGAAAACCTACCGATTATGGCAGCACGCCTCCAAGCAAAACCACCGCCCCACAGAGTACCCCCGAAGAACACCACACACAACGCCTACAACATTACCTGAGTATTTTAGAGATCCCTCAAAGCGCACCCAAACAGATCGGCGTTGCTGTAGGCACACTGCATAATTATTCGCATGCTGAAATGCAAAATTGTTCCATTGAAACGCTCGTCGAATATACATTCCTTGTAAATGGTGTAACTTGGGGCGGGCTAAGCACACTGCCAGTTCTCACGTATCGATCTGATTATAAATACGAGACACACACGCCCGCCCTTAAAGAGCCCCATGCCACAAATCATCACACATCCAGCAATTCGGATTGCATGAGCCCTTTATATATTCTGCGAGCGGCCCTGGAACGCGCAACGCAGGCAGAAAAGCACCCGATACGAAAAACGATTGAATTCCCGTGTTCATGCGTCATCCTCTACCACCTCAATGATCCGAGCTGCAACCGCCTGCTCTATATCTATCCCAGAGAAGCTCATGCCTGATACACTCGCCTCACGGACAGAAAATCCCGCCAAAGAGCCGTGCGCACACGCCAATGATGGTATGCACACGGCCCAAGATTTAGGCGAAGCTCCAGATATCACGGAGACTTGCGATGATGAAAACCATGATATCACGGAGACCTGCACGGAAGAAAAGCCTTGCGTAACGCCGCCGGAGCTTGCAGACAGATACCGATTTATCTGTGAACTCGGCGCAGGGGCCCAGGGGCATGTCTTCAAAGCCGAATGCCTGTCGACAGGAAAACTTGTCGCCATCAAGCAGTTGCGCATCGATTCCATCAAGACCTGGAAAGAATACACGCTATTTCATCGCGAAGCGGATGTGCTCGCAACCCTCGATATGCCAGGCATCGTCAAACTCCACGAGGCTTGCGACTGCCTAGATGTCAATCCGCCGTGTTCTTATATCGTTCAGGAGTATATCGAGGGTTCCACGCTCAAAGCGATCCTGAAAAGCGGCTATCGATTTTCGATCGCCCAGATCTATGATTTTGTGCTTCAGCTCATAGATATTCTTGAAAAGCTGCGCACCCACGAGCCGCCGGTTGTTCATAGGGATATCAAGCCGTCCAATATCATTCTGAAAAGTCTTCAAGGAGACCGATTTGAAGTCTGGCTGATCGACTTTGGCGCAGTATCAAATCCGCAAGTGCAAAGCGGCGGCTCGACGATTGCAGGAACCTTTGGATATATGTCGCCCGAACAGAACTTAGGACGCGCAGTGCCAGAGAGCGATACATACGCGCTTGGCGCGTTGACGGCATACCTGCTCAGCGGCGTAGATCCTGCAGAAATGACATTCAAAGACCTGCGGCTGATCATCGATCCCTATGTTGAGAATCATCCGCGTGCGCTCGTGCAGACGCTCAATCAGATGCTAGAACCGAACATCGCAAACCGCCTTTCGGATATCCAAACGCTCAGAGCACGGTTTCAAGCCTTTTCAAAGGGCATTTACAACCTCTCGTCTGTCGAGAACAAGCCCACTGCCCAAACTATCAAACGCGCGCTAAAACGTGTTCAGTACCTCTGCCAGCCACAAAATCTCGATATATGGCAAGCCCTTCCCGATGATCCCAAAGACCGCCCGGATATTGACACTGAGTTTTTTGTCACGTTCCCCAGATTTAAAAAATATGATACGTATAAGAGCATTTATGAAGACACTTCAGATGTCAAGGATACAGCCATTCTCGAAGCCATCGTACTCATCATAATCACGCTATTTTTTTTAATCTTAGCAACAATAACCGATTTGTTTATCTTAATTATTTTTGCCATCGCACCTTGGTTTATTTGGAGCACTCTAGGCGAATCTTCGCCCGTAAAATCCAATGCTCTTGCCAGAATTCTAATAAAAAATTATATAAAGTCACAAACCTGTCCAGATCACCTTTTGGCGTATCGTCATGGCTATAAAACCATCGCAACGATTACCGATATACGCTATATTCCATGCAACGAGCAGATGATCAATACAGAAGGCCATGTCTCGATTCCACGCATGGAGACACCGCCCACATTCCGAATCTGGTATAAATTCAATCCACCAGATGATGACAATCCCAATGATCTCATTCACTATATCAACATTCATTCAGACCCCATCGGTCTCTTTAAGAGCGGTGATCCGCTCCCCATTCTCTATGTAAAATATCAAGATCTGCCCAAAGATACACACACACCTCAAAACGACACGCCGCCCTCTCCTCATACAGTTATTCTGAGCATGCCCTACCCATTTCCACGCTCCGATCTCAATCAATGTACAGATTACATCTATCGAGGAGCCACCCATACATCATGAACACGCCATCCGAAATCCCCACCCCCAAACGTCTCGAATATCTCTATGCCTACGAACGCTTACTCGGCGAAGGCACGAACGGCAAGACCTATCTTGCAAGAGACCTGAACACAGGCGAACAGGTTGCCATCAAGGCATTGAAGCTGAATCAGAGTGAGAACTTTAAGAGTTTTGAGCTTTTCAAGCGAGAAGCGGAGACTCTCTCCAGCCTGAATGTGACCGGCGTGCCACATTTTTATCAAAGCATCCTATCAGATACCATCGGCGGAGAATGTTACATCATTCAGGAATATGTCAATGCCCCGTCCATCCAAAGTTATTTGGCTCAAGGCTATATATTTACGGAATCCGAGACACTGACGCTGATGTATAAAGTTGCAAGTATTTTGAGCATTTTACATACACAATACAGTCCTCCGATCATACACAGAGATATCAAGCCCTCCAATGTGATGTGTCAGCGCCCAGAGAATGGCAACTGGACAACCTCACCGCTCTATTTGATCGACTTCGGCGCCGTGGCCAATGCCCATTCAAATTCGGATAAATCGACGATTGCAGGCACAGTCGGCTATATGGCGCCCGAACAAAATTTTGGCGAGTGCTTGCCACAAACCGATCTGTACGCACTCGGCGCGACAGCTCTGCACATGCTCACAGGCGTGCCGCCATACGACATGGATTTTGACACCTATTCGCTCAAATATCAGGACGCGCTTGATGCGCATGCGCCGGATGTATCGGCGGGCATGCGTGAACTCCTGGGCAAACTCCTGAGCTATTCATTTGATCAACGCCCTGCAAGTGCCATCGAACTTCTCCGGATGATCGAGAATGTGCAAGCCGGAAAAGCTCCCAACGACGATACAGCCGCGCTGCAATCAGCCACAACGCCTTTTCTGGCGCGACTTGCGATATGGTTCAGACAAAAGATATTCAAACGCGTGAATACAAAAGCGAGCGTATTTTTTAATACCCTGGACGCCTTTGAAGCCCTCCCCAGAGAAAAGAAACCCACGATGACCGACCAGATCGGTCT
>JAFZFY010000343.1 GCA_017555665.1 Pseudomonadota bacterium
GCTGTCGCACGGGATACAAGCTTAGTAACGGCACGATGAAGACAGGACATTTTGGAGGCAGTGAGGCTGAATGCAATCCTTCAATGGCGAAAACGCTTGAAAGCAAGATAGCGTCTGGCGCTTTGACATCCGATATGTCGCTTGAGGACATCAAGGCTTCGGCACCTGAGTATTACGCGATGCTTGACTATTATCTCAATATCTATAGAAGATATGCAGGCGAAAACGATGTCACCGGTTTTGCGCTTGTGGGTGATGTCGGCGTGAAGAATGGCGGTATCTGCACGCCCTTAAAATTCTGCGAGGGCAAGTGCATCGATAAAGATGGCAATCAGGATTTAACATCTAACGGACAACATGGCATCGGCTGCTTCCAATGTGAAGGCGAGTATAAAGACTCTGCAGCTGCCATCATCGGGGCAGAATACGGGCTTTCTTATATCCACATGGCGCGCTTCCTGAGCAACAAGAAGGAAGGCGGTTTTGCGAGTATTTGCAACCCGAACCTTGAATCGAGTATCCACACAATCTTCGAAGATGTCGCCGGCCGTGTTGCCGCCCACCCGCTCAAGGGCTATCCGATTGCCTCTACGATTCGTGTCGCCGTAAAGAGCGACGGCAAGACAAAAGAACTGACGCGCGGCGCCTCGACAGATGGTTGGTTCTATGACGCCTCCCAGAATGCAATCATCTTCAATGGTGTAAATATCAAAAAAGAGGATTACATCGCGATTTCATATACCATCTGGAAAAAAGCTGTTGGATAACAGGATGATATATAAACTCACGCGCCGTATGCCAAAGGCATAGGCGCGACTCACGCGCCGTATGCCAAAGGCATAGGCGCGACTCTCGTGCGGCGTATGCGCAGCATAGCCGCACCAAGCAAAGACGCATCGGGTAGGAGGCCACCCATTAGTTGAGTGGCCGTCCTCCCACACCACCGTGCATACCGTTTGGTACACGGCGGTTCAATGTCTTGAGAGAGTTGCTAATTTTACCACAGGCCGCTTCGATATCGAGCAATCCCATGTCCATCAGCGTCTTGTTCGTCAGGGTTGTATCCAGAACTTGTGAGCCGGCAATGCGCCAGATACCCTTTCGGGCGTTAGCCCATTTCCATGCCTCGTCTTTAGTACACCCATACTTCATCAGGTTTTCTGCCCGTGTTTTGACGTGCTTCCATTGTTTCCAAATGAAAGCACGTAACTTACGACGAATCCAAGCCGAGGCATCACGCCTCATAGATTTAATTTCAGCTAGACCATAATAGTGTAGCCATCCAATGATGTAGTTTCTGAGTGCCCCCATGAGGGGATTCTATGGATGTTCCCCTGTTCCTGCGCGTTATTTCGCGGATTTTGTCCTCAAACCGAGTCCTGCTCTTCGGATGGATTCGCACGTGTACACCACGTCTATCTTTCCCTATGCAGAATCCAAGGAACTTGAGTTTTACAGGACTACCTGCCGCACTCTTGTCCTTGTTTACTTTGAGTTTGAGTTTATTTTCCAGAAAACGTGTGCATGAAACGAGAACGCGCTCCGCCGCCCGCTGCGTCTTGACGTATATGTTTACGTCATCCGCATAACGTACAAACTTATGTCCGCGCCTTTCCATCTCTCGGTCGAATTTTGTGAGGTAAATATTGCTTAACAGAGGAGATAGATTGCCACCTTGCGGAGCCCCTGTTTCTGTCGCTCTGAGCCCTCCATTTATCATCACGCCACTCTTGAGATATTTCCAGATGAGCCCCAGCAATGGTTTATCACTTATCATTTCCCTGAGCATCGTCATAAGCAGGTCGTGGTTTATCGAGTCGAAGTATTTGGATAAATCCAAATCGACGACGCGCACATATCCCTGTTCATAGTAGCTCTTGGCCAGAATAACCGCATCATGTGCGCTTCTGCCTGGGCGGAATCCAAAGCTATATTCCGAGAACTGTTGCTCATAAATTGGCGTCAGCACCTGTGCGATTGCTTGTTGTATCATTCGGTCGATTACCGTTGGTATTCCAAGCTGTCTTACACCGCCATCCGGTTTAGGGATTTCAACCCTCAGAACAGGTTTTGGTGTGTACTTTCCCGCCTTTATACGGTTTATAAGTTCATTGGCGTTCTCCACGAGCCAGGACAACAGTTCATCTACGCTCATACCGTCTATGCCTGCCGCACCTTTGTTTGAAAATACCTGCTTGTAGGCGTTGTACAGATTCCTTTTGCCCAACACACTACTGAGCAAGTTACACTCTCCGCATACAATCTCGCTTCTCCGAGATGGCATACTAAGCACTCCCCTGTTACCTTCGGCCTCTCGCCTATCCTCGCAGGGGTAGCCCCATTTCTGGGTATTCTGCTTTCGTTGCATGTCACTCCTCTGAAATCAAAGTGTATGTCTGACATTGTTCGGCCCTTCCTCGCTTTCGCGAGTACTATGGCCTCTGCTGACTTCTCGTCGTTCGTTGTTACTGCTTCCTTATCGGTCGCCGACGAGACCTCCCCGGGTAAGAGCGATAACTTTCCCCTCATCTACCCGCCACATCTACTGCACATACTCCCGTGTAGCATTGGACTTTGCTTTGTTGCGCCAGCTCGCCCCGCCGTACATGCCTTGATATGTGGTTTCTATGTCGTCAGGTCGGAACTTTGCCTCCACCTTCCTTCAGATTCCGCCTCGCGACGGACACCCTTGGTCTTGGCTAGTGATTCCCACGACTAGGGTTCACAGAGGACTTTCACCTCCAAGCTGCTGCCCATGCCGGGCACACGCCTATGCGCCTGCGGTGCATACGGCTCGTGAGAGACGCGCAGACCGCGCGTCTTTACCTGGAGCGGCTATGCTGCGCATACGCCGCTCCAGCAGGGCTATCGGGCTTACGCCCGATACACCCGGACCGCTATTTTCCTTGACCTCCTGCATCGCATTCAAAAAAATGAAAAAAAATCGACACTCCAAGTGTTACAAATTTTTTTTGACGGCACCATTAGGGGTGAAAGCAGAGCGCTTTCCCCTAACCCAAAGGAGCCGACCATGACAAAACGCAGCCACACGTCCCGCACCTCTTCCAATTCCCAAACGCCGGATGAAGCCCTCAAGGCATTCCTGTTCAGACCAGAGATCATCGCAGACCTGATCAACGCCTATGTCTATGACGGCGCTCAAATCGTGGTCCCCGAACAGATCACGCCAGCCATCCTTCCGTCCATCGTGAGCGAAAGACATATCGGCGCGCTCTCGAAACATCCCAAGCTCAATAAGCATCTCAAATGCTATCGCGATGCACACGGCCACTACATCCTTGTGGGTGTCAAAAACCAAGCCCTCGTGTTCCAAGTGCTTCGGGACATCGCCGAAGCCTAATCGGCTGAAATATAATTCCTCATTAAAGTGGAAAACCTAGACCTATCTAAAAGTCTTGGTTTTCCACTCGCTATCCTAAAAAATGCTCGTTATAATGATGAAATGCATCGCAGCAATATCGATGCATGCCACAGGAGGCTTATGGGAACCAAAGACAAAACCACGCGGCGGCTTGAAGAATGCAACGACGTGTTTGCCGACATCATCAATGTACTGGTGTTTGATGGCAAACAAATCGTAAAAGCGCATGAACTTGAGGATGCCGATACAAAGTCTGAAATTGCAGCGGATGACAAAGGGCTGCATGGTCAGGAACGCGATGTGGCAAAATTCTGGACGGCACAGAATATCCGAATTGCACTGTTCGGGCTAGAAAACCAGAGCACACCAGATTCACAAATGCCGCTTCGGCTTTACAGCTATAATGGCGCGTCTTATAAGGCGCAGATCATACCAAACAAGCAGTCGGATACAGACAAACAGGAAGCAAATCCCGAAACCACTCAGGATTCAGCTTCTGCAAAACAACCGTTATATCCAGTGCTTACACTGGTATTGTATTTCGGACTGGAAAGATGGAATAAAGCGAAATCCCTGTATGAATCGATTCATATCCCCGACAATCTCAAACGCTTTATTCCAGATTTTCCAATCAATCTCATCGAAATTGCCTGGCTCGAAGACACGGTCATCGACAAGTTTCAGAGCGATTTCAAAATCGTCGCACACTTTTTTCAGCAACTCAGAATTCACGGAAAAGCATCCACGAAAATGCAGAACCCCATTCTGATGAACCGCATTGACCATTTATTGGAGTTAATGCGGATGTTTAGTGCCTATACAGGCGATCCGCAATATGAAAACTATGGAATACATCATTTGCACAGCAAGGAGGTCACAATGTTAGCCGTACTTAAAGAAGCTTATGACGATGAAAGAGAAGAAGGTAGAAAAGAGGGTAAAGAGGAAGAAAGAAATGGACTGAACCGCATCTATTCGACACTGTTCAAACAAGGACGCGTAGAAGATGTGCAGCGTGCGGTCAGTGATCCCGAATATCTCAAACGCATTATGGATGAATTCGGCATCAAAGATGATGAAGAGGATGCAA
>JAFZFY010000344.1 GCA_017555665.1 Pseudomonadota bacterium
ACGGGCGAGCACATAGCCGCGAAGGGGGAGTCTTCCCCCTGCCCCAAAAAGACGGACAGGCGACGCATCACGGTGCGATTTGACTGTCGTGTTAAATATCGCGCCGCCTTGATCTTGCTGCAAAATGATGCGCTTTGACAGCCGTGTGTGGCTATTTTTCGGCGGCTTCTTCGAGCATGCTGATCAGTGACTCGACATCGAACGCGCTCTGGATTTTCTGGCCGTTGAGGAAGAATGTGGGGGTCGATTCCACGCCGTTTGTGAGCCCTTCTTTTTTGGCATCGACGACGGCGGCTCGAATGGCGGCATCCTTCATGAGTTCGTCGAACTGCTTGGGATCTGCGCCGGTCTTGGCAGCCCATTCGGTGATCTTTTCGGGGGAGAATTCATCGAAATGCTCGTAGGATTCGATCAGATAGGGCCAGGCGTGCCCGAGTTTGGCGGCGGCTTCGACGGCGAAAGCCGCGAGGCTCGAATTCTCATGGGATTTGATGGGGAAGAGCCTGAGGTTGACGGCGATCTTATCCTTGAGCGGCGACTTTTCGAGGGCATGGATGAGCTGAGGCACGTGCCGCGAGCAATACGGGCAGCGTCCGCAGAGGTAGACGGTGAGGACGACTTTGGCGCCGGGGTTGCCCCAGACGTGTTCGGGGGCGAGTGCGATCTTGGCTGGCGGCGTAAGCGGGCTCATGACCAGGGCTCGCTGGTCGAGGAGATGCCGGATTTCGTCGGCTGATTTGCCCTTGTCCGCGAGCCTGCATGCTTCGTCTGCCAGGCGTGTCGCGAGTTTGCACGGGGCGGCGGCTTTGAGGCATTTTTCGATCGTGTCGTCGCAGCAGTCGTATGGATAGGCGGTGCTGATCACTTTCTGCGCCGTTGTCTTGGCATCGCCTTGAAGGGCATCGCAGGTCGGCGTCTGCGCAAAAGCCTGAATGCCGGGGAGCAGGGTGGCGACAAACAGAAGATACGGTATGACTTTCATCGGTTGCTGTCCTTTATGCGATCGGGATCCGCCATGCGAGACCGTGGGCCTCGTGGCGCGGGCTTGATCTTGTGTAGCGGATCAAAAGGGGAACATCAATTCTGCAGGCATGATGAGGAACGCTGCATGTCTTCGTCCTGCTGGATGATGTCGCGGATCCGGTCTGAGGTGCTTTGGCCGTCAAAATCCCACGGGAGTTCGTAAAAGTTGTCGCGTTCAGTATCGGGTGCAAAGAAGTCGAGTTCGCCAGCCCATTTGACCGATATCATGCCTCGATAGTCGTCATACGCGTAATCGGAGGCTGTGCTCCATCTCCGGCTTGCCTTGAACTGAGCGCCGACGCGCACGCCTGCCCAGGCTGGCGACCAGACCTGAAGCGCGCCGCGTGCGGTCGTGTCACGGCGGAGGGCGCCCGGCGTGAAGTAATTGTCCGACTTGCCGTAATCGTCATAAGACGCGGCACCGCTGAGGCGGAACTGGATATCTCGCTTGGGGATGCGGTAGTCGAGCGCGAGGCTGAGGTTTGCGCCGTTGAGGTCGTACATGTCGCCGACAGAAAACCAGTGGCGATAGGAAGCGCCCCAGGTCAGCGACAGGCCGGTGTACAGGCTGTGCCTTCCGCCAGCTCCGATATCGAGTTCGTTGCGCGTGCGTACGCGCTGACGAAACGTTCTGTGCCCATATCCGGCAAAGAAATAAAGCCATCTGTTGACTTCGAGATCGAGTTCAAGCCGGTGGCTGGTGTAGAACATCAGCGGGCCTTTGTCGTATTTGTCGCTGCCAAAGATGTAGAGCATTTCCGGGCGATAATAGGCTCCGAATTTGAACTGTTCCCCTTGGAGGAGCGTGCCGAGCCGCATGGAGGTGTCGATATAGCTTGACGTGATGGCATCCTTGGACGTGAGGAGCTGGCCTGTGAACTGTCCTTCGAGCACGATCCTCGCAAAAGCAGGGCTCCACGGATCCAGGCCGATGCGGAGATCGCCGTCAAGAAAAGGGCTTCCGAACGATTTGTCCGTGAGTTTCGGGTCGCTGGGAGAGCCGCTGAGGGCGTTTGAGGCGTATCCGCCGTCTATTTCGGCTTTCCATGTGAAATTAGGGTCTGGCGTGATGCCGTGGATGGCGCGCAGGGATTTGAGCGCGCTGCTGTCGGTGCGGGACAGTACGGGGGCATCGTATGCCTTCTGGAGATGGGACTTTGCATCCTCCGATTCGCCGCGTGCCATATCATTGAAGGCCTGGACGAGTTCGAGGCGGCCGTTGTCCTTTGTCTGAGCGCACTGGGCGTTGTCGAGTATCTTTTGGGCTTCGTCGGGCATGGCCATCTGGATATATGTCCATGCCATCCATGCGCGTGTCTCGCAGTCCTGTGGATCCTGGCTGAGAAGGGTGTGGAAGGTACGAAGAGCCCAAGGGTAATTCTGGGCGCGTGCGTAAGCGATGCCGAGCGCGCGTTCGATATCGGGCGAGCCGTCGCGCGCTTCTTTGAGACGGTCAACGGCATCGCGCTGAAGATCCGGGGAGTTCCAGAGCATCTGGGCTTCCGTGAGTGCCTCGTGTCTGGCGGCTTCGATCGCTTCGGGATCCGAAAAATCGTGCGCGGCGTCGCTCATGGTGTCGGTGTCGCCGTTGAGCTCCCATGCCAGAAGGATCTCGCGGCCCTCAAACGCCTGTCTGAACCAGGGGTCATCGGGTATGGCGGGGGCGGGCTGCGATCCGGATAGGTCGAGGCTGACGGGGACTTCGACATATTCGCCGTCACTGCAGCACCGGAAGCCGAGTGTGAGCGGTGTCCAGTTCATCGGGATATACGTGCATCTATGGTTGCCGCGCGTGTCAGAGCAGTTGAAGGCGCCGCCGCGAACGGTCATGCCGCTTCCGCCGCGCGTGTGTTCCCAGATGTTGCCGCTCAGATCATAGACATCCCATGCGTTGACGCAGTCTTTGAAGGAGCCGGTCGGCATGAGGTGGAAGCTGTACCGGTCGTATGTCTCGATGCCGTTGCATATCTGCGGGTCATAGGTATTGCCATAGACATAGGCGTAATCCTGTTCGCCTCGGCAGGCGTATTCCCATTCGGCAGGTTCGCACAGACGCTTGCCTGCAGCGTTGCAGGCGGCTTCTGCGGCACTGTTGTTGTCTCCGATGTTCCAGGGCATGACACCGGGACGTGAAGTTGCCATGGAGCCGTCTGATCCCGCAGAGGTTTCCGTCGCATCCGGGCGTGAGGCTTCGTACATGTCCATGCAATAGGTGTCCGAGATGGCGGCCATATTTTCAGGGCATGTAAAGACTTTGACCGTAGGGACAGGGGTGGGATCAGGGCCTGGTTCGGGAGTGGGATCAGGGCCTGGTTCGGGAGTGGGATCAGGGCCTGGTTCGGGGGCTGGTTCCGGATCGGGTCTGGGGGTGGGATTAAGGGCGCAGATATGTTCCTTGCATATAAAGTTTTTGCCGCAGTCCTGATCGATGATGCATCGGTACTGGCATTCCCCGATGGCGTTGCAGAACATCGGCCCCGTGCAGTCTTCATCGCGGTAGCATCGCTGTTCGGGACTGCATGACGCGAGTGTGGCGGCACAGATTGCGAGGCTTGCCACAATAGATCTTTTAAACATATAGATTTCCGAAATATTTAGAAATTATGGGATGTCCGAATGTCGCGTTTCAGCTGTCTGGGGGCTGAAAGTGCGGAGGCATGGATGTCTCAGGCAATCGGCTGTTGGCTGTAGGTCGTCTTGAGCGAGCGAGGGGGCACGGATGTACTGTCGGGGTATAGTTTAATAGGGCGACCGTTTCGGTTGCATATCGGAGCGCAATGATATCATCTGTGGGCATGTGCCCTTATCGATATCGGCGTATGGCTCGTGAAAATGCTGTTGCCGAAACGATCATGTTCCTGCATATGCAGACCTGCTTGCTCAGGCCAGGTTGAGCATTTGGATGAGATCCGCGAGTAACGGTTCAAATTTTACGCCGTACCAGTGATCTGCATCGCCCTGCGTGAATTCGATACAGGCGACTGTATAATCGGCTGCGATTCTGGCTGCATCGAATGGCCGGTTGCCTCGCATGAGCGCGCCGACAAATGCTGAGGCATAGACATCTCCGGTGCCGTGGCAGCCTTTGGCAATCTTGCGATGTTCGTAATAGGCCGAGACTCTGTTTTCGACGATGACGACACCTGTGCGATCGGGGGCATAGCTCACGCCTGTGAGGACGATTGTTTTGGCGCCATTTGCGAGCAACGCGTCTATGATTTTCTGGATATAGGCCTGGTCATAGGTTTCGCGATATTCGATGCCAGTCAGGAAGCAGGCTTCCGTGATATTCGGAAGGATGAAATCCGCAGAAAAGGCGAGCTTTTTCATGGCTTCGACGTATGCGTCATCGAAGGCAGGATAGAGCTTGCCGTAGTCAGCCATAGCGGGATCGACGATAGAGGGGGCGCCTTTTTTGAGGAGCGTCCGCATGATGTCGAGCACGATATCGATCTGGTATGTGCTGCCGAGATAGCCGGTATACAGGGCATCAAAAGCGATATTTTCTTTGCGCCAGTGGGCTGCGATCGCGGGCATATCGTCCGTGAGGTCGCGGCATGTAAAGCCGGAAAACCCTGCGGTATGTGTGGAGAGGACTGCCGATGGCAGGATGGCGGTTTCCATGCCGCAAGCGGACAGAATGGGGAGCGCGACAGTCAGGGAACACTGCCCGACGCATGAGATATCCTGAATGGTCAGTAACTTCTTGTAATCCATGACGTGGAATGCCTTTCAATAACAGCGTGAGTATCAAATACGCCGGACATCGGCGCGAAGCTGTTTTATTTCAAAAAGGTATATGATTCAAGTAGCCATGCACGGAGCCTTGATGCTGGCGTGGCGTGTTCAGCCGCGCCGATCATGCGTGATTCAACGCCCATCGCGTCCATAGGCGGCACTGTCACGCCGCCTTGGGTATGTTCGGACTTGAAATCTGTATGTTTGCGAGTAAAGACTACCAGAATAGAGATGTGTGTCTCCAGAACGACTTGAAGGAGTGCGTGATGCGGCGAATAGGGCTATGTCTGGCTTGTTTGGTGATTGTTGCTGTTGGCTGTGACGAGGATAACGTTTGCCAGAATGGTGCTGTGAGATGCTTTGAGAATAATAAAAAAGTTTATTGGGTATGCAGGGATGGGGATTGGAAACTGGCAGAATGTGAGGCTGGTTACGCATGTGATCAAGATCAAGGTAGTTGTCGACCGTCGTGCTCGGCTGATGAACGTCGCTGTTCTGGCACGCTTAAGAATGTGGAGATCTGCAGCAACGGGCAGTGGGTGGTCGAAACCCCGTGCGGAGCGCAGGAATATTGCGATTCGACGCAGTTCAGCTGCCATGAGCCGACGACACTCGCTTGTACGCCTGCCTCAAAACGCTGTGAAAACAATGTGGTGATGATCTGCAACGGCACCGGGTGGCAGGTGTACGAGGCGTGTGTATCACCGCAGACATGCGATCAGCTCACCGGCACATGCGTGCGCAATCCGGAATGCACGACGGGGTCGAAAAAGTGTGATGACGACTTGAGCCGTGTCC
>JAFZFY010000345.1 GCA_017555665.1 Pseudomonadota bacterium
ATCCAGCCATTGGCTTTGCACGAAGCGCTCATGCTGTCTGCGGCTTTGATATTTCCATTTTCGCGCACGAGGTCATCTGCCAGAAGCATGAACGCCTTGCTCTTATAGCGGTTATGCTTGATGACATATTGGGCCATGCTGGCATCGCCCGAACTGTTGCCAAACGAGAGCACGGGCTGTTTGCCGATCTCCTGTGCAATGACGGCGACTTTGTTCATTTTGAGGTTTTTGACGATGAGACGGTCGCCCCGGACGAGCTCGTCTTCAGGCTTGTACACATATTGCAGGTTGGCAGCGCTCTGGTCTTGCGTCATTTCCTGGCCTCTGGCGACGATCGTGCCGTCGGAGCCGATCACCTGATTTTCGGGGATATCGATGTGGTGCGCGATCATCGCGCGGACCTGGAGGCGGTCGGTGCCGCTCACGATATACACGGTGAATTGATGTGATTTCAGATATTCGATCACTTCGAGCATTGGCTTGTAAAATGCCTCGCCACGTTTCATGCCCTCATATCCTGGTGCCGGCTGATCCAGGAAGGCTTCGACATAACGCGAGAATTCGCCAATCGTCATGCCGGCAAACACTTCATAATATGCTTTCTGGTGGGCGGCATCGATCCAGTCATGAAAAACGCCCGTCTTATAGACTTCGAGGATGCTTTGGGCGACCTCGATCTGGGCAGGCGTGGCCCTTGTTTTGTAATCGGGATCTTCGAGCACGCGGTAAACAAATATGCTGTAATCGAGGTAGTCGGGATCTGTTTCGCAGAGCAGCGTGCCGTCGAGATCGAACACGGCGATGCGGTCTTTGGGCGGAATGTAATCTGCGCCCGGGGACGTGATCGCGTCGATATAGGCGATGAGTTCTTTCTTGGAAGCGGCGTCGGCTGTCCACAGCGAAAGCGCCTGTTCGCCCGGAAGCGCTGCTGCGTCGCACGCAGTATCTGCCGGATGCTGCGGCTGCATATCTTCGATACCGGCGTTTGCGCCTTGTCCGCTTGCGCAGATCTCGCAGGCCGTGTGTATGTCGGCTGGCGTGGTCGCACTGCCTGCGCAGCCGAGAAGGCTCATGGCTGCCATCAGGCTGCCGCATAGAAATGCCAATACTTGTCTGGAATGCATAATTGTCCTTGTTCGTAAAAAACGTATGGGAATAGACGGATTCGCACAGGGCGACAGGTCGTTTACCGTGGGCGCTATACTATCACATTTTGGGGAGCCCCTGTAACAGCTCAATTCTGCCCCCATGTCGATACTCCAAACATGGGTGAGCGCTAGCGAACCCGCTTTCCTCTGTCCAAACTGGAGAGGGGTGCCGCGAAAGCGGCGGGCGAGATTGGAAAAACTAGTTTTGATTTGGCACTGCCTGCACATAACTGCCGTTTTGGGACTTGAATTGAACTATTTTCCGATCGAGTTCAGGGGGTAACTACTGCCTACCATCTACTGCCTGCTTCCTGTCCGCAATCCCCTCCATACTTCAGATACGTCTGTGGGCTGAGTCGTTACAAAAACAGAAAATATTCGCCATTTGAACATAGGCGAGTTATGGTGAGTATGGATGAACGGGCATGACCCGTTGTTATTGGGTTTTGGAGGGCGCGATGGGATTGGAGAAGAAATTAAAGCCATTTGGTGAAATTCCGGAGAGTTTTCAAGGACTAAGGGATGAAAAACTCTACTATGTGGACAAGACTGGCTTTATTCCGTATTTGATAGAGCAAAATCGGAAAATCTGCGTCTTTACGCGCCCGCGTCGGTTTGGCAAGACCTTAATGCTTCGCACTTTGCAGACGTTTTTTGAATATCGATTAGATGATGATGGCAAGCCTGTTGACAATCGCCGCTATTTTGAGGGGCTCAAGGTCATGGATGCCGGGGGGGATGTGCTCAAGGAAATGGGGCAGTATCCGGTGATTTCGCTGTCGTTTAAAGATGTGTCCGGCGACACGATTGAAGCCGTTTTGGAAATGTTGAAAAACTCTTTGTATAATGCATGTCAGGCGTATTTTGAGATATTGCTTGATCATCCGTCATTGATCCCAGAAGAACAGGCGCAATTTAGACGATATTTGGGCAAAAAAGCATCAGAGGAAGAGGTTATCAGTTTTTTAGGTGACATGTGTGTTTGGTTGAAGCGCATCACCAAACGCAATGTTGTCATTTTGCTTGATGAATATGATGTTCCATTACAAAAAGCGGCAATCTATGATATTCATCATCCGCAATCTTCGTTATTTGATCAAACCGTCAAACTCATCGGCGGATTTATATCCTCTGGCTTTAAATCAAACAGCAACCTCGCTTATGGTGTTATTGCGGGATGTATGCGTGTGGCAAAGGAATCTATATTTACTGGCATGAACAATCCCGGTGTGATCACTGTCGTTGATGAAATTCCAGATGAATTCTGGGGATTTACTGAGCAGGAAGTCAGGAATATGTTGGCATATTATGGTATAGAAGATAAATATGAATTGATCGAACAGTGGTATGACGGTTATGAATACAGCAAACGCAAAGTGTTTAATCCCTGGAGTTTGCTCAATGCCATCCGTGGTCTTGTCAATGGATTAGGCGAGAATGCCATTAAGCCATATTGGGGACTGACAAGTGGAAATGATATTATTGATGATATGATTGATAGACATCCTGAGCACCGCGCAGCTCTGGCTAGTATGATGAATGGAGAAACTATACGTGTACGTGTATATGAGAATTTATCTTATCGGGATTTACAACGTAATGATAATGCGATATGGAGCTTTTTGTTATATACAGGATATCTAAAATCTGTACATCTTGAGAAAGATGAGAGAAACCATCTTAGAGCTGAGATGGCTGTTCCCAATATTGAAGTGTGGACTCTGATGGATTCGTCGATGCAAAGATGGTGGGATAATACCAAGCTCCCCGGATACGATGCACGTCCTATGGTTGATGCGCTCTTCAATGGGGATGCATCGGGAATTATGCATGAAATCAATATATTATTGGATGACAGCATCAGTGTGCGGGATGCAAAGGAAGATTTCTATCATGGCATGATGGTGGGCGTGTTAAAGACGAGATGTAAGGTGAAGTCCAATCGCGAATATGGTGAAGGCTATCCCGATATTCTGGCTATATTGGGCAGTCGTGCGGCGCTTCTGGAAATCAAATGTATTTTGCCATCGGAACTAAAAAATATCAAAAGAGAAGAGGAACGCATTCGGATACCAGCCATGATGCAGAAACAGCTGGATCAGGCTGAGCAACAGATCAGGGATCGGCACTATATTGAGGGATTGTTGTTTGATGAGCCAACGGTTTCGGAGATAAATGCGTATGCCCTGTGTTTTTGCAAGAAACGCTGTATGGCGAGGGAGGTTAAAGCGAATTGATTTGAGGTTGTGTAGTGAGGTCATGACTGGTGTTACAGTTCAGCCGTCCTCTGATCATGAGCGTTGCAACGCTTATCGCGCCCATGTGCAGTCATACACTTATATGCCCTCAGACCTAAAATCTTGTAATGCTTTCAGCTGCCTGCCATCTACTGCCCACGATACTTTAGAAAATACTTATCGGCTGAATGGTAGCCTTCGACACGATGCATTTTGTGTATCGTCCGGAAATCGTGTATAATTCAAGCGAATTAGGCGCGCGTCCTCAAGGCACGTGTTTGGGGCGCAGGCACATTGACCGGAGACTTGAGATGAAGCTGAGCAATGTCTTATTGGGCGTGATGTTGGGGTTTGGCGTGCCGGGCAGTGTGTTTGCTCAGGACAGCTATGAGCCGATATCTCTGCTGGTGCGCTCGGATATTGATCAAGCGCGCCATACGGAGCAGTGGAAGTGGGCTGAAGCCGACGGATTACGGCTCAAAGGCGCGCCGGAATATAAGAATTCGTTCTGGGTATATCCGCATAAAATAACGCCCAACGGCACGCTGAGGGCGTCGTTTGTCGCGGGAAAACGGCCGGATGCATCCCTATTTTATCGCGCGTCGTTTTCCAAAGATCTGATGTCTGTCGATGGCTACAGCCTGTCGTTCGATCGCCAGGATATCCAGATACATCGCTGGGATGGCGGCTACGCCATGCCCGTGACATCCAAACACAGGCTCAAATATCTGCCCAAAAAAGTCGATGTGGTGATCGAAATGTTGGATTCCCACACCGATATATCGGTGTATGACAGCGAAAAACAGCTCAAAATAGGGGAGCTGCAGTCGGATGATGCGGCCTATTCTGGAACAGAAACGGGGTATCGCGTGCATCGCAAACAGGACGCGAAATCATCGCTTCTCGGAATCGATTTCAAACCCTCGGGCAAAGCGTATGCTGGCATCGCCGCAGATCCCGATGCTTATGTGCGCCAGTATTCGCATGTGTTCGTGTTTTCCAGATCGGGGCATGCGCTGCCGGGGCTTAAAGCCTGTGTCAAACAGTCGAGCTCGTTCATTCCGCATTACGAGATCTACCGCTGTGCGCATAAAGACATGATGCAGCTCGTGAATGCAGAGCGCAAGCTGCCGGATGGGTATTACTGGGCAGGGCCGCGATACAGCTTTACGGACAGTGAGTTTAGAAAAGCCGCGCTCGATATGAAATGCGAACAGCCGATGCACTGCGATGTCTCCAAGCCGCTCGATCCGAACCGGAGTGCCAAGGATGTGGATATGATCCAGGCGTATCTGGATGCATACGCTTCCTTGTGCGGCAGATATGTCAAGCATGTGCGCCTGGAAAAGATTGGCCGCACCTATCTGGGCCATGAGATACGCGCGCTCGTGCTCTCCAATTCGGATCGTGAGATCCTCCCGCGTGTCTTGTTCAACGGGGCGCATCACGGCATGGAACTGCTCGCCAATGATATGGCATTCGATGTCATCGAAGAATTGTGTGAAAATGGCGAGGATGTGACGAGAAAGCGGTACGATCATGTCTTGGATAATACAGAGGTTTGGATCATTCCGACGGTAAACCTCGATGGCAATGATCTCTATATCCATGTATCTGATCAGCTGGGGCGCAAGAATGGCAGGCATGTGTTTTCGGGCAAGCCGCGTGGCGGATTTCCGCAGAAAGCCGGGCAGTCCAAAACATCCGCGTATTATCGGTATCATCCGAACAGTTTCGCGCCCGGCGCGGGGGTCGACAACAACCGCAATTATCCGCTCAACTGGGGGGCGACGGGGGAACTTTCGTCGTCGCGATATCCGCGCGATTACTGGTATCGCGGGGCGTTTCCTGGCTCTGAGCCGGAAAATCAGGCGATGATGAACCTGTTTCATACAGAGCAGTTCGTGTCCTCGATCAGCTTTCACACGGTCTCGACGCGGATATTGTCGCCATACTCGATCGATGCGCTTGAAAATCCGCCGCATGAACAGGACAACGCGTGGCAGCTTGCGCTCAGGATGGCGGCAGCAGCCGGGATCCAGGTCAACGGCAAGCCCTATAAAGTCGTCAAAAACTTATATTCTGTGGACGGCACCGATCAGGATTGGTTCCGATTCATGTTCGGGACGTATGCCTATCTGATTGAGGGGCCTTTGCACAATCCAGTGGGAAGCAAGCGCCGTCAAGCGCTTAAAAAGACACGGCCTGCATTTCAGACTTTTCTGGATGCCGCGCCCAAATCCGTGATCGTCCGCGTGCGCGACAGCGCCGGAAATCCGCTTATCGCTTCGGTGCGTTACGGTGCCGAGCCTTATCTGAACGGCGAACGCTGGGTGACGCGCTGCCAGGATGGCACACATACGATGCTGTGCTTCGGGGATCAGGAGGTGACCGTGACGCTGCCCGATGGCAGTTCGCAGACAAAGACTGCGCCTTGCCGGGAGACGCCGACGGTCGTCGAGTTCCTCTTTGATGTTTCTGCGGATCATATCAACACGCTGGATACGGTGACATCAAATGCTGAAAAATATATCTCTCTGATGGGCGTGGACGCGTATTGCGACCTCTCGGCACGGGCTTGTCCCCATCTGCCGGCGCACAGGTATTGCCTGATCGAGGGCAGTTGTGTGGAGGCTGGCAAAACTCAGGATGATTCGAGCAAATATATATGTGATCCCATCGAAAATAACCGTGGATGGACGAGGAGATAAGGCATTGGGTGACTCTGGTTGACGATATGTGCGGTCATCTCGCCATGATGACGGATCGTTCAGTAACGCCTTAAGGGCATGGATATTGGGGCATAACGAATGGATATTATTACATATTTTTTACATGCAATCGCAAATCCGTTTGGCGTGTTTTCCATTGGATTCGTGATCATTTTGATCATCGCGCGCATTTTGGGCGTAAAAGCTCGGAAGTTAGCGGAACGCAATGCTGAAATGTCATATCAAACATCTGTGGGGATGGCGCATCTTGCGGGCGTGGATCCGGAGTGCTTGGATGTGCAGGATCCTGAAGCCCAGAAGCTCATTCTGAAGGGAATCGAGCTGGCAAAGACCTATATGGATGTATATGATACAAATCGCGGGCAGAAGCTGAAACGCCTGGACCCGGGGGATGAGAAGTGCGTGAAAGCGTATAAACTCGCCAAGGCCGGTGAGCGGCTGGATAACACGGATGCCTATCGGCTGCTGGGAGATATCTATTATCGTGGCGCGCATTTTGGAAATGATCATATAGATAAAGATTATGAGCGCGCTTGGTATTATTATAATAAGGCTTTGGTAAAGGATGATCCGATCGCGATGTTTCGCGTCGGCGTGATGAATTATAAGGGGCAGTCGGTCATACGCGATAAGACAAAAGGATTGAGCCTTATTAAAAATGCTGCCGAACTCGGATGCCCAGATGCAAAACAATGGATCATGTGGCGGAATTATTTTATGGTTTTGGGGTTAGTGGTCGGCATTCAGATCGTGGTTATGGTGATTATATTGTATTTCATTTTTAGCGACATGGGCAGGTGAGCTTTTGGAGTTGCTCCGATGGGGCGGTCTCTGATATTTTGCGTATGCCTTGGGGCAAAGGCAAGGCATGCGAAGGCTGTGGTGGCGAATCGTTCCGTAGCGCCTTAGGTGGCATGGATATTTGGGCATAACGAAAGGAACAAGCGTATGGGATTTGAATCTTTTTTGCATGGACTTGTAAATCCGGAATCCATATGTGGCATTGTGGTCGTGATCATATTGATTATATCGCGTGTTCTCATTTCCAAAAATCGAAAGTGTCGGGAACAGCTTGCAGACATGTCGTATGCAAGGCTTTCGGGGCTGACCAGTCTTTCGGACGCGGATTGTGAGAACATGGATGTGAACGATCCTGAGCTCCAGGAACGCATTCTGGATGGGATTGAAGTGGCAAAGACCTATATGGATGAACGTGATGAATATAACGGACAGAAGCTGAAACGCTTGGATCCCGGGGATGCGAAATGTGTGAAAGTATATAAACTTGCCAAGCCTGGGCTGAGGCTGGACAACACGGATGCCTACCGGCTGATGGGGGATGTATATTATCGTGGCGCGCATTTTGGCGATGATCGTATTGATAAAGATTACGGACGCGCCTGGTATTATTATAATAAGGCTTATGAAAAGGATGATCTGATCGCGATGTTCCGGGTTGGCGTGATGTATTATAAGGGGCAATCGGTCATGCGCGATCGAAAGAAGGGGTTAGAGCTGATCAGAAAGGCATCTAAACTGGGAAGTCCAGATGCAAAAGACTGGTTGCATTGGAGACAGGCTATGGTGTTGCTGGTGATCATCATACTGAGTAGTATCGTGTTCACAAAGATTATGGATACATATATTCTTGGAAACTTGTAAGAGCCTATCCCCCTCGCCTGAATGGAGAAGGGGTGCCTGCAAAGCGGGCGGGGAAGAGGTCGAAGACGAGTCTCATGATTACGGTAGCACGCTGGAAGCGTGCCAGAGTACAGCCCGTGGGGTAAGCCCGAAGGGCGCGGCGTATGCAATAGCCGCGCGCGCAAGCCGTATGCGCCGTCAGGCGCATAGGCGGCGCTAATGGAACATTAAATTCACACCGAGACCGATAAAATCATAGAAGGATTTATATTCACCGTTATTCGTGACGACGGCTTTTTCGGGATAGACCATGTTATATTGTTTGAAAGTGCCCTCGGTGACAGTCATCGGCAGCTGGTGGACATGCGCGAAGGCAAAGTCTAGCCGGAGATCGAGCTTTTCAAACATGAAGTTATAGGAAAGGCCGACGGTGGGTGAAAATTTATGGTTGTCATACATAAACATGGAATAATTATATTCGTCTGCGGCTCCAGATTCATATAAAAATCCCGCGCGGAGGGTCAGCTTGTCGGGAATGACGTTGTAATCCGCGCCGATTGAGACACCGCCGACATCTTTCATATTTCTGGGGATGGAGAAATTTCCGACATGAACGTCATCGACAAGCGCGTTGTTGACGAGCCAGGCATCATGCGGATAGATGTTGATCTCTTTTTGACGGCTCCAGGCGGTGTACCAGCCGTCGATCTCGATATCGAATATGTTTTTGTATTGATATCTGAGGCCGAATTTGAGCGACCAGGGCAGGGATATGGTGATATCCATGTGCGAGCCGGTGAGCACGGAGCGTTCATACACGTAGTGATTGGGCAACGCGCCCTTGAATCTTCCGTTTCTGGACTCGTGATCGGAAAAGAGCTGGAAGGATGCGGCGATCTCGAAGCCGTCGAAGGGTTCTGCCCAGATGCCGAAATTTGCGCTTGCCGTGAAGTAATCGGCGGCATCGATGGTGATGACGCTGTCCATGTCGGGGTCTTCGGGGCTGGCGAGCACGCCGAAATAGGTGCTTGAGATGCCGGTGCCCTTGAAGATGAACGTGACGTTCTGGATGCCTGCGCCGATGGCAAAGCGCGGATGCGGGCGCCAGGCGAACGCGAGCTCGGTCGTGAACGCGAGCGTGTTGGCCATGTTGATGACCTGGTATCGCTGTGCGCCGTCGGCGGGAAATGCGGCGGGGGCGGCATTGGGCGGAAAGACGCCGACGCCGAGGCCGAACTTGTCCGATCCGAAATCGGTCGTGAAGAGGATCTGCGGGATCGCGATGCCGGCCGCCTGGTTCTCGACTTTGTCGAAGGTGGTGACGGTGCCGTTCTGCTCGGTTTGCGGCGCGCGCTGAAATTCGATCTGCAGCATCGCCCATTCGACATCGAGGAGCAGCTGATGGCCCTCGGTGAGCGCGATGAGCGCGGGGTTGTAGGCGATGGCGTTGGGATCGCGCGTGGACACGACACCCGCGGCGGCTCGGCCGGTGTTGCGGACACCGCCCAGCGGCACGAAAAGGCCGCCCGCGTATGCGTCAGCCGCTGTCAGAAGCGTGGCCGAAAGGCAGAAAAATGTTAAGGCGCGTTTCATGTCTGCCTCCTAATAGATGATCTGCCAGGATGCGTCTTCGGGCTTCCAGTCGGCAGGCCTGCGATCGCTGCCCCAGATCGTGTAGTCGATGACGCCGAAGATGCGCTCGACGCCCCGGTCGTCATCAGCAAAGAGATCGTACATGAAGTCGAAGAAGCGGCGCATGTCTTCGGGCGTGCGGACGTTGCCGGAGCCGATATCGACGCGGAACAGGTCATGCCCGACATCGAACAGGCGCGCGATATTCGGGCGCGGCTTCGTGTCGGTTTCGAGAAGCCGGTGGAACACGTCGTTGAACACATGCGTCGGGTCGGCTGAATTGAAGGCATCGACACAGAGCAGCATCGTGATCACGAAAGAGTACTGCGTGAAGCCTTCGGTCGTCCAGGCCCGGTCGGGATCGATGAGCTTTGACGTGAACCGGGCGAGCGCGATCATGTGTTCTTGGGCGAGCAGGCGCGTGAGCAGCCAGTAGGCCGCCCCCTGGAGCTCGGTAGGCGCGGGCCGGTCTGCACCCATCATATGCTGGACAAGGCCGCGGATCTTGGGCAGGCTGTTGCGCTTGTCGAGATCGTTGAACAGAAGGAGGGCGGGATACAGCATCCGGTTCGAGAACACATTCTTGACGTTCGGGATCGCGGTGCCGTGAATCCATGAGGAGAGCGTTTTGGATGCCGTCTTCTCGTTGTAGATGTCGAGGAGGAACCGGACGATATCGGCGGCGACCTGCGCCCCGGCGGGCTTGTTGAATGCGATATGGCCGCCGGGATCTTTTGTGGTTCGTATCGTGATGTCTGCCAGCCGTGAGGCGACATCGGTGAGCTGATCCTTCGTGGCCGGGTGGTCGTCCAGGAAATCGCTGAGATCCCGGAGCGCGTCGATATAGAGATAGGCGGGGGAGAGCGGCGCGATCGCGTGTCCGGCGGGATCAAGCGTCTGCGCGGATCCGTCGATCTTGCGGATGGACGGATCCGGGGTGAGAAGATATCTGACGAATCGCTCGAATCTTGCGGAGAGCTTTGCGCCGTCCGAGAGCTTCACATCGAGCAGCGCGTCGCCGAACGCGCCGACATCGGCCACGATATCGGTCTCGCGAAGCGCGCGGATCAGCATGGGCTCAAGGCTGCGGAAATCGGACGGATGAAGGTCGAGCGGCTTGCCCTCGACATCCGTGTATGTCACCGCACCCGACGGATAATACTCGAAGATGATGGAGACGATGCGCGCGAAAATATCGGTCTTGTCGCGCTTGTTGAACACCTCGATGACCGGGTAGATCGCATCGACGAGCCCGACGGCCTCGACGGCATAGAGCGTGTCGGCGTGCGCCTTGGGGCAGGTGAAGCCGGAGCGGCACGTGGCGACGTTCAGGCCCAGCGTGAAATAGCTCGTCTGCGCGACGATGTCGGCGCGGTTGAACAT
>JAFZFY010000033.1 GCA_017555665.1 Pseudomonadota bacterium
ATCGTCTTGGGGATGCCGATGACCGCGAGTTTGCGGCCGCGTTTGGTGGCTTCCTCATAGATCCTGTATGCGCCGTGCTGTGTGCCGTCGCCGCCGATCGTGAAGAGCATGTTGATGTTGAGCTGCTCGATGGCATCGACGATCGCGACCGTGTCCGCGCCGCCGCGCGAAGAACCGAGAATCGTGCCGCCGTGCTGATGGATCGTCGACACGAGATTCGGATTGAGCTGGATCGGCTCATAGCCGTATTCGGGCAGGAAGCCGCAGTAGCCGAACGGGATGCCGAGGATATTCTTGACGCCGTACTGGAACCAGAGCGTCATGACCAGCGAGCGAATGACGTCGTTGAGGCCCGGGCAGAGGCCGCCGCAGGTCACGATGCCGGCGCAGACTTTCTTGGGGTCGAAGTAGATTTTCTCGCGCGGACCAGCTTTTTCGAGGAGCTGTTCACGGATGAACATCGTCTTGAGGGTCTTGCCGTTGACTTCGAGTTTCTGGTCGATGTTGTAAATGATCTTGTCGTTGTCATCGACATAGTTGGCCACAAAATCGTTCAAACGCGTGGAGAGATGCAGGGGGGAGGGAATTTTGCACGGCCCCAGGTTTTCGATACTGAAATCGATTGTATTCATATCGGTCATGAGTGATCCTTAAAAACATGCGGCACTTGAGCGCGCCGCGTCTGAAAAGCAGGCCTGCCGCCAAAAGACGGCCAGCCTGATCAATCTATCATAAAACTGCAAAGCTGTTTAGCCTGTGTCGTGATTTTAGCGTTAGGCACTGTGAAACGGTAACTTAAAAATTACGGAGAGATCTGCCAAGGGGACATGATCCCTTGGCAAACGATGTGATTGTCCCAGTCATGGCTCATGAGACCATGAGCCCGTGCCAGAATGAGGTTGGGGCCCGCAAAACAGGCGGAGTGGGCGAAGAATGGTCTCATGATGACGCTGTCCATACCGATAGCTATGCCTTTTGTTCTATTCCTGACGGCTGGAATCAGTTGACATCCAGCGGGCAGCCCTCGATTTCGAAGGCCTGCGAGGTGTTGTCGTCCTCGATGCATTCCAGATGGGTGCCGGTATCTTGGGCGTCTTTGCCTTCATCCACTTTGAAATAAAACATGGCGGGCATGTCGACGGCTGTGGCTTCTCCGTTGATCACGGCTTGTCCGTTCCATGCGAAGCTGACAGATGCGGTCGCGCCCGGCGCGATGGCTTTGTCGATCGTGGTGTCCGCGATGCGCACGTCCTGGCCGCTGTTGTTGGCGTTCTTGATATACACGGTCACTCGGAGGCCAGCAGGGATGCCCAGAGAGCCTTTGTTTTCGGCGGTCGCGGTCAGCGTGAGCACCTTCTTTTCCTTGCAGCTGCTCTGGTCTTCTGCGAGGCTGTTCGCGACGAGGTTCGGCGCGTTGAACAGGCCGTTGGGCTGGACGTTCTGGCGGAAATTGTTGAGGAATTTGTTCTTCCAGTTCTGCGCTTCGATTTTGGGAACGGTGCCGTCCTCGTTGATGTTCGTCACGTGATAGTCATACTGGTTCCAGATGCGGCGCGTGCGCACCCAGTGGTTGCCCGGATCGCCGAAGGCGCGGATGCCCGTGCAGGTGTGCAGGAACGCGTAGTCATTGGAGGTGACGACGATTTCGCTGTGGTTGTCGTTATCGATGTCGACGACGAGCGGGTATTCGACGAGCGTGCCGCTCGAATTGAGGATCGGGTCAATCAGGTGTTCTGCCGCCTGATAATTGAACTGCGGATCGATTTTGCCGCTGCCTGGGCCGGTATAGACGTGCATGTGCGTCTCGTCGGCGTAGAGCACTTCCGCGATGCCGTCGCCTTCAAAGTCGAAGAGGCTCGAACCTGTGGCTTTGCTCGAATAGTCCTGTGTGTGGAAATCCGCCCACAAAATCTCGCCATCGCCGCGGTACACGACATAAGACCAGCCTGTAGCCTGGCCGATATCGGGCTTGTGGTCGCCGTCAAAATCCGCGACGACGAGCGGGCCGCCGCCGGTCGCGCACATGTAACGGCGATACCATTCGGCGTATTCTGCCGAGTTGCCTGAAGAATTGTAAGTGGCGTTGTAAATCCGGTCGCACTTGAACGATGAGCCGTCGCTGTATTTGGAGCCGGTCATGTGCGATTCCGCGTAAACATAGTCGATTGGCATGGCTTTCTGCCACATCAGCTCGCGCCGGAATTTGCCGTCCTCTTTGAAGACTTTGTAGGCATAGACGATACCGGGAGGCGGCACCGCTACATTTGCTGCGCCGTAGCCGCCGCCGGTATAAACGATCTGTTCGACATCGAGACGGCCATTTAGGTGGTCATCGACGAGGTCGATATCGGCGAGCACGGTGCCGCCCTGGATGGCGCTATCCGAGTTGATCTGCTCGCAGCGGTTGTTGTAAATGTCGGCACCGACAATCTCAGGCACTGTGTCGCCGTCCAGATCCGCGATCGTATAGCCGCCGCTGCCGCCGCCGAAGCTGGAGCTGGCCTTGCAGCGCCACTGGTATTTGCCGACGCCATTCTCTTCCACATACTCGATGATCCCGCCGCTCGTGATGATCTGCGGGAACTCGCCGCCGTCAAGGTTCGCGAAACGCGCGAAGCTCGAACCGCCGGCCAGACGGGCGACCTCGACGAACTCATAGCCGCTCTGGTCTGTTTTGGGCCGCAGGTTGAGGATGACCGTGAAACTGCCGCCCGGTTCGTTCTTCTGAAGGACGATTTCGGGATATTTGTCGTGATCGACTTTGGCGATGCCGGGGTCATTCGCCAGCGGGAACATGATGTCGGGATGTGTCGCAAGCTCGGTGCCGTCCTTGCCGCTGATCGCGCGAAGGACGTTCGGACCGGTGTAATGATGGCCGGATACGGTCTTCGAGAATGTCGTGAACACGAGGTCGGGCACGTCGTTTTCGTCGATCTTGTCGTCGCCGTTGTCATCCGTCAGGTTGATGATCGCCGGGTTGTTCATGACCTGGTCGAATTCGGGATAAACGCTGGGCTTGCCGCCGGGCATCGACTGGGTCGGCCAGTGCCATTTGAGCGTCGGCTCGAATTTGCCGGCAACTGGCTTGACGATGCATGCGTTCGGGTCGGCATCCGCCTTCACGCAGGTGTGCGTGGACTCTTCGCAGAACTCGTCATAGCCGCACTGGTTCGAATCCGTGCAGTCCGCGCCGCGCGTGAGGCACATCTGATAGATGCACACCTCGGTGGCATTGTCGCAGCAGAATTCCTCGGACGCGCCGCAACGCGTGCCCTCGCATGCAATCTTGCAGGTGTTGTCTTCGCAGACTTCGTTGTCGCCGCAGCAGATGCCGTCGCATCGCACGTTGCTGCCGCAGTCGATCTGGCAGTCCATGTTCTCGCAGACATAGCCCTGGTCGCAGCACAGGACAAAACCGTGCTCAGGGTTTTCGCACCGTGTCTGGGTTTCGGTACATTGGATCACGCAGCCGTAATCGGCCTCGCATAGCTCGTCATCTGTACAGCACATGCCGCCGCAAGGTGAAGCCCCGCCGTCGCAGGCCGTGCCGCACTTCTGGGTCAGCGCGTCGCATGCCTGGCCATCGTTGCAGCATTTATCCACACACGGAATCTCGCAGGCTTGGCAAGTGCCGTTGCTGCAGTATTCGAGTGGCGAGCATTCTGGATCACACGTGGCGTTCGGGTCGATGCATTCGCCCTGGTGGCACTCGGTGCCGGCCTCGCACTTGGCACACGGGTCATTCGCATCGAAACACGTGTCGTTGCGGCAGATCTGCTCGGCATCGCATTTCGCGCATTCCGAGTCCTTGTCGTAACACTCGCCGCCCACGCAGGCTTTGCCGTCGCATTTCGCGCACGGGTGGTTCGCGTCGAGGCATGTGCCGTTAACGCAGACCTGTGTGGTGTCGCATGTGAGGCATGTATCGCTTCTGTCGGTGCATACGCCGTCCTTGCAGACTTGATGGGGGCCGCATTTCGTGCAAGGGTCATCCTGGCATTCGCCGTCCACGCATGTCTGCTCGGCATCGCATTTCGCGCATTCCGAGTCCTCACTGTAACATGTGCCGCCTACACAGACTTCGCCTTTGACGCATTGGATGCATGCCTCGTCTGTATAACACATGCCGTTTGCTGCCTCGAATGTGCCGTTCTCACACTTGGGGTGGCTCGTTTGGGATGCCTCGTTGCCGCAGCCGGCAAAAAAGCACATGGAAGCCATGATAATGAGTCTTCGCATGGCGTTCTGATTCATATATAACTCCTTATGTTCGATTTCTGTCTCGGCGGATGCCGTGATAGCATGTCGTAATCTGGCATATTTGCCGTGATCGTCTGTCGCAATCTGGCATATCTGCCGTGATCGTCTGTCGCAATCTGGCATATCTGCCGTGATCGTCTGTCGCAATCTAGCATATTAGCCGTCAATTTTTTACCCCATTATCACGATATTTAGGCGTCTGTCGCGCCTGTATGAGCCATGAAGCATCGAGAGAAACTATTCAGGGATCCCGTTCACAACGTCATTCATTTTGACATGTCGGATGATGTCGACCGCATGCTGTTCGGGCTGATCGATACGGATGTTGTCCAGCGTCTGCGCCGTGTCTGTCAGCTTGGTCTTGCCGGGTTTGTCTATCACGGTGCCGAGCATTCGCGCTTTGGTCATTCCCTGGGCACGCAGCATGTGGCGCGCCGTATCTTCGATGCAGCCGAGCCGGATGGTGACCCGTTTGAACGCGCGGTCACGCGCGCGGCGGCGCTCCTGCACGACGTCGGCCATGCCGCGTTCAGCCATGCCTTTGAGTCTGGCATCTCCAGCATCTGCCGCTTCGATCACGAGGCCATGACATGCGCGCACATCATGCGCGAGGACGGCGATGTCTACCGCATCCTTCACGACTTCGACCCGCGCATGCCTGAATGCGTCGTCCAGTGCATCGCGCAGGAAACGCACGCCTGGTATCATCCGATCATCTCCAGCCAGCTCGACGCAGACCGCATGGACTACATTCTGCGCGACGGCTACATGACCGGCATCAAGAACTACCTCTTCGACATCGAGCGCATCCTCGAAATGCTTGACCGTGACGAAACGGGGATCATCGTCGGCTACCGCGCCATCCATGCCGTCGAGACCTACCTGATCAGCCGTTATCACATGTACAGTCAGGTCTATCATCACAAGACGGTGCGCGGTGCGGAAAAGCTCCTCGAGGCGATCTTCCGCCGCGTGGCCGATCTCGCGGCATCGGGCGACGGCTCTGTCTTCGAGGTCGGCCGCATGGGCACGCTCTTCAAGGACATCGTGGCCACACACCGCGTCGATCCATCCCTCTGCATGACCGTGCATGACGCGCATGCGTGGGCAGCCATCGACGCCTGGAAAGACTCCAAAGACGTCATTCTCTCCGACTTGGCGCACCAGCTCTTGCGCCGCCAGTTCTTCAAAACATTCGAAATTCCCGACGATTACCGTCCCATTCTCCGCGAGCATTGGTCCAGCCTTGAGGATGTCCTCCGCGCCCGCGGCTTCGATCCGCGCTACTACCTCGCGCTCGATACGACCGTCAATCGCGCTTTCGCGCCCTATGCCCCCGAACGTGCGCCGCTTCTGCCATTCATCGAGGCGCCTCGGACTGGCCATGTCAATGCCGATATCCGCATCCGCCAGCCCTCTGGCGAGGTCGTCTCCATCCAAGAGGCGAGCCCGATCGTCGATATGCTCACGCGCATCAACACGCAGGTCGCGCGCCTCTGCATCCCCGCCGCCGCCCGTGACGACGTACAGACGGCTCTCAAAACCATGCATATTCCCGTGTAACTCTGTTCCGGCACGCGTGGGCTGCGCCTATGCCGCAGGCATACGGCGCAGCCGAGCCGTTCATTTCACATGGAACGGCTCGGGCGCGCTTTTTTCTTTGTCGGGGCCGCTAGCTCCGCTACGCGCCCCCTTTTGCGCCGCTGGCTTCGCTACGCGCCGCCAGGCACTCGCCTATGTGCTCGGCCGCTCCGCGCCCTGCGCGCATACGGCGAGCGTTCGGGGAATGAACTGGTAATATGGGGAGAAACAAGAACTTGGGAATATTGATTTGTCCTGCGTTATTCTGATTGCGTGGAGAGTTACAACTCAGCTCCATTTCCGAAGCCCGTTAGGGCTTCAATATGGGTAGCCCCCGGTAGGCGCGTAGCGCCTACCGGGGGATC
>JAFZFY010000346.1 GCA_017555665.1 Pseudomonadota bacterium
AGATTTTCGCAATGAAGCAAGGCTACGTCAATTGAAATGATCCACATTACCTTAGAAAAAAGTGGCGTTTTGTCCCAAAACGCCACTTATTTCACAGTCTCCGTGACACGGCTCTTGCGCGCCGTATGCGCAGCATAGCCGCGCCCAAAGCAGAGCCGTGTCGTGACACGGCTCTGCGGATGTCACGCATATACGTAATGATAGCGTTGGCCGGATGTGCATGTAAGCGTGTGTATGCCTGGTGGTAAAAGATAGAAAACAGGAGCCGTCATGTCTCTGAATGATTGAGAAAATGGGGCATCTGTCGTAGGATTATAGGTTTGTGTGGTGGTCAACCGCAATGTCAGGGTATGCGCTCGCAGAGTGCGATTCATAAGGAGAATGTATGGCAGGACTTACGCTCAAGAGCATCGTGAAGCGTTACGGGAACGCGGAACCGACGCTCAAAGGAATTGATCTGGACATCCGTGATGGGGAGTTTCTGGTGCTCGTCGGCCCGAGCGGCTGTGGTAAATCGACGCTTCTGCGTACGATCGCAGGACTTGAATCGATCACATCCGGGGAGCTTTATATCGGGACGCGTCTGGTGAACGATGTGCATCCCAAGGACCGCGATATCGCGATGGTATTCCAGAGCTACGCGCTTTACCCGCACATGACGATCCGTCGGAACATGGCGTTTGGCCTTGAGGTTCGGAAGATGCCGAAGCAGGAGATTGACAGCCTTGTGGCGGAAGCGAGCGAGATGCTTGGTCTGAACGATTTTCTGGACAAATTGCCGAAGGAGCTTTCGGGCGGCCAGCGTCAGCGCGTGGCGATGGGTCGTGCGATCGTGCGCCGACCGCAGGTGTTTTTGTTCGACGAGCCGCTTTCGAACCTCGATGCGGCGCTTCGCACGCAGATGCGCGTTGAGATTCGCCGGTTGCACCGCAAGCTGAAGACGACGATTATTTATGTGACGCATGACCAGGTGGAGGCGATGACGCTTGCGGACCGCATCGCGGTGCTGAGTGGTCGCGACAAGGAAAACGGGACGAAGAATGCGGGATATCTGCAGCAGGTCGGGAGCCCTCTGGAGCTTTTCCAGCGCCCGGTGAACAAGTTTGTGGCTGGCTTTATCGGCAGCCCGGCGATGAATTTCCTGGATGCCGAGATTGTCGCGCATGACGGGAAGAAATATGTTTCGGTGGACGGAAAGGACGAGATTTTGCTCGATGAGGCGTGCGCGTCGAAAGTGAACGACAAGCAGAAGGTTTGCCTCGGGATTCGTCCGCAGAACGTTGTGATGGCGGATGCCGATCATCCCGCGAATCTGCATGTGAAGGTCGACGTGATCGAGACGCTGGGGTGGGAGAGCCATGTCCACTTCAAGCTCGGCGCGCATCATTTCCTTGCGGTGCTTGAGGCGCAGAAGGTCGCGAGTCTGAAGGATGACGATGAGGTTGGGCTGTATGTGTCGCCGGGCGTCGTGCATCTGTTTGAGACGGAAGGCAACGGGATGGCGATCGCGCATGGCGTGATGGATGACGCGGAAGCGGCGGAGAAAGCCGGTCTTTCGGCGGAGAAATCGTCTTCTGAGGCCGGAGAATAAGGAGTACCCAGATGCCAGAACAGACTAGAACAGGAGGCGCCGGCATGGCTGGGCGTATCGCGCAGGCGATGGCCTGGTGCGTGCTTGCGCTGCTATGCCTGTTTCCGCTGAGCGCGAGCGCGCAGGACATCTCGCTTGACCTGTGGCATGCGTATCGCGGTGACGAGGCGACGGCACTTCAGGAAGTGGTCAACGACTTTGAGCAGGCGAATCCGGGGATTAAGGTTTCGGTACTGCAGGTTCCCGACGAGACGTTTGCGAACAAGGTGTTCACGGGCGTGCCTCAGGGCAGCGGTCCGGATGCGTTCATCACCGCGCACGACGTGATCGGTAACTGGGCGGACAACAAGATCATCTCGGATCTGACGCCTTATGTGACCGAGGACGAGCTTAAGGTCTATCATGAGACGACGCTCAAGGCGCTGCGCTATACGATGCGCAAGCAGGCGGATCCGAAGGAAGGGATTTTCGCCATTCCGCTGACATACAAGAGCTCGGTGCTGTTCTATAATAAGGACACGGTGAAGAATCCGCCGAAGACGACGGACGAGCTTTTGGATTATCTGGAGAAGAATACCCAGAAATGCGAGAACGCTGATGCCGGTTGCAAGCAGCATTTCGGGCTCGTGTATGAGAACACGAACCTGTTTTTCCACAGCGTTTGGCTGAACGGCTTTGGTGGCTATCTGTTTGATGAAGCTGGGCTGATCAGGCTCAAGAACGATGGCAACGTGAAGGCAATCGAGTTCGCGAAGAAGCTGAATGCCTATATTCCGAGCGGGATCGACGGTGCGCGCATCAAGACGCTGTTTTATGACGGCAACGCCGACATGGTGATCACGGGTCCGTGGTTCATGGCGGAGCTTCCGGAGCAGAACGCGGATGCCGAGAATAAGGCTCGCGCGTCGTGGGACAGCACGAAGGGGAACGAGGGCAAGCCGTTCCACTATCTGCACTACGGTGTGACGACGCTTCCGAAGATCACGGAGCCCGGCGCGCCCGCGGATGCCTATGGCACGCCTTATGTGACGGCGGAAGGCATCTATATGGCGCGTGACACGAAGTCGAGCATCGCGCTTTCGAAGATGAAGCCTTCGGATCCCAAATATCCTGACGCGAAAGCGAAAGAAGACGCTCGCCGGGATGCGACGATCAAGTTGATGAAATACATCGCGTCTGATGGCGCGTACAAGCGCATGATCAAGGGCAAGCAGATGGTCGCCTATAAGGCGGCATACGACCAGTTGATGCGCGACAATGATCCTTCGACAGCGTTCATGCGTGAAGTTGCGCCGGTGTATCTGGCACAGCTTGACCATGCGGAGCCTTCGAGCAACCGCCCCGAAATGGGATCTCTGTGGGCCTCGATGCAGCAGGCGGTGCAGAAATCGATGTTCGGCGGCCCCTCTGGGGAAACGCCTTATCTTCTGTTCCTGTTCCTTTCGCTGATCGTGGCGGGTTTTGTGTTCCTCGCAAAAGCGACGAATCCGAGCGTGACGACGCCCGAGAAGCACAAGATGCATATCGCCGGGACGATTGGATCGTTTATTTTGTCGGTGCCGGTGTTGATGTGGCTTTCGAGGGTGCAGGGCAACAACAAGAATATCGATCCGGGGGTGGCGCTCCTCGAGGCGCAGAGCCGCGTATCGATGCTGAAGCCGCCGCCTGTCGAGGCGGGCAACCCGTGGGTGCTTGTCACAGTCGTGTGCGGTATTGTGGGCATTCTGTGCTATCTGGGCATCCGCGCATATAAGAAGCACAAGGCGTCGAATGTGGAATACACAGACAACAAGGTCGCGGCGGCGTTTGTGGCGCCTGCGGTCATCGGTATGATTGTGCTTGTGTTCCTGCCGTTCGTTATCGGTGCGTTCCTGTCATTCTTCACCTTCGAGAATGGCGAGTTCGAGTATGTTGGCCTTCAGAACTTCATGCGTCTGTTCTCGTCGGATCAGGCGTCGTTCCTCGACTCGATGTCGATCTATTTTACGTTTGTTGTGACGGTGCTTTGGACGATCACGAACGTGGCGCTCCATGTCGGCATCGGCATGTGCCTTGCGCTTTTGCTCCGCGAGCCGTGGCTCAAGCTGAAAGGCGTTTACCGCGTGCTCCTGATCGTGCCTTGGGCAATGCCGAACTACATCACGGCGTTGATTTGGCGCGGTATGTTTGATCACAACTTTGGCGCGATCAACAACCTTCTGGAGACGCTCGGTCTTGACCGTGTGGAATGGTACAACGAGTTCTTGACCTCGTTTGCGGCGAACCTGACGACGAACACGTGGCTCGGTTTCCCGTTCATGATGGTCGTGACGCTCGGCGCGCTTCAGGCGATTCCGCGCGACCTCGAGGATGCGGCGGCGGTGGACGGCGCGAGTGCATGGCAGCGTTTCCGCCATGTGACGTTCCCGCTTTTGAAGCCGGCGTTGATGCCTTCGGTCGTGCTCGGGTCGATCTGGACGTTCAATGCATTCAACATCATTTACCTCGTCAGCAAGGGTTCGCCTGACGGCTCGACCGAAATCCTCGTGTCGGAAGCCTATAAATGGGCATTTGAGCGTCAGTATCAGTACGGTTATGCGGCCGCATACGCGATGGTCGTCTTCGCCATCCTTGTGCTCTATTCCAAACTCACTCAGTTCGTGCTGAAAGACAACACCGTGGAGGCTAAATAATGGCGAAGAAACAGGAATGGGTCGAGGGATCTGTCGGCCTAAGCAAAAAGGAACTCTGGATCAAGCAGATTGCGTACAACCTGATCTTGATCCTTGTGTGCGCAGCGGTTCTCTATCCGGTGGTGTGGGTCGTGAAGATGGCGCTGACGCCGAACGAGCTTGCGGGTATCGGTGGCGACTCGGCGAACATCCAGTACACACTGGACAATTTCAGGCATGTCATCTTCAAGCAGAACCAGGCGGGCGATTATCTTTTCTTCCATCAGCTTTGGAACTCTGTGATCGTGTCTGCGATCACGACGGTGATCGGCGTGCTTCTGGCGTGCACGGCGGCATACGGCTTTGCGCGTCTCAATTTCGTCGGGCGCCAGATGGGCCTTCAGGCGTTTCTCGTGACGCAGATGTTCCCCGGCGTCGTGATGATGATTCCGCTCTACATCATCCTTGGCAAACTTGGCCTCACGGACAATGTGCTCGGCCTCGTGCTGGTGTACAGCGTTTCGGCGCTTCCGTTCTGCGTGTGGAACCTGAAGGGGTATTTCGACACGATTCCGAAGGAGCTTGAGGAGGCGGCGATTGTGGACGGCGCATCGCGCGCGAAGATCTTTGTGACGATTGTGCTTCCGCTGGCACGCCCGGCGATCGCGATCACGGCGCTCTTCAGCTTCATGACGGCGTGGAATGAATTCATCCTCGCGGCGACGTTCATGAACAACGAGATCAACTACACGCTGCCGGTCGCACTCAAGCAGTACGTGGGGGCGCAGTCGGTGGAATACGGCTATTTCGCAGCAGGCGCGATTTTGGTGTCGATCCCGATCATGGCGCTGTTCTTTGCGCTTCAGAAACACCTCGTGGGCGGCCTGACTGCCGGTTCCGTGAAAGGGTGATATCCATAAGAGACGTGTCACGACACGTCTCTACGTGCCTATGCTTCGCATACGGCTCGTGAACGCGGCTATCCCGCTGGGATACGCCGCGTTTTTTTGTTCGG
>JAFZFY010000034.1 GCA_017555665.1 Pseudomonadota bacterium
CGCGGCCTCGCGCGCGCATATCGCGAGCGGTCTGCCCGAGATGAGCTTTTGTGCCGTCACGGCGGGCTGAAGAATCGCCGCGACAAGCGCGATCAGCGCGCCCGTGGCTGCTGCCATGACCTGGCCGGATAGGGCGCAGCACGCGGCGGCGGTCATGCTGAAATACCGGGCGCAGCCGAATATCAGGTCGATCGAGAGCATGGCCGGCAGATCTCGCAGGCTGCTGCGCGGGGACAAACAGCCGGCATCATCCGTGAAGGCTCGCCACCAAAGGAGCTCGCATGCGGCGTGGAAGACTGCGCCGGCTGCCACGGCAAACCCAAGCAGCGCGCCCCAGAGTTGCGCGCTCCCTGCCGTGATGTACATCGCCGCCCCGACACACCAGAACAGTATGCCGAGGCGGAGCACGGTCAGGACGAGCCCCGAAAATATTGGCCACAGCATGCCGGCTTTGCCGCGCCAGGCCGTGACCGCCGCTTCTGCCGCATAGGATGCACGGGCTTGGGATGCGTCCATCATGCCTTCTTGTCCTTGTCGGCCTTGCCTTTCTTTTCTTCCTTCTTGTCTTTATCGGGAAGCAGCGACTGGTTGCCGAAGTACTTGACGAACTTCTCTTCGCCTTCGGGCGTAAGGACCATGATGATCTCGGAGTTGTCGGGCAGCGGTTCGTGCGGTGACGGGTTGATGTTGCACTTGCCGTTCGCGATCGTGGCGACGACGGAGCAGCCGGTGAGCGCACGGAACTGGAGGTTGACGAGCGTCTTGCCGATCATCTTTTTGGGGGTCTTGACCTGGATCGCGTACAGGCCCTCGACCATCGTGTACAGATGGCCCTGTTCGAGGTTGTTGAAAAGCATGCTCGAGGCCATCGTGGATGTGGAGAGAACGAAGTCTGCGCCCGCTCTGTGCAGCATGTGGACGTTGCGCTCGTTGTTCGCGCGCGCGATGATCTGCACGCCCGGACGGAGCTTGCGGAAATAGAGCGTCAGGAAGATGTTGATATCATCGTCATGCGTCGTGATGAGCATGGCGGATGCCTCGTAAAAGAGCGTGGATTTGAGGAAATTGAGGTCTGCGGCATCGCCGAGGACGACATTCTGCCGGAATTCGTCCCAGCATCTGCCCTCGGGCTCGACCTTGTCCAGAATCGTAAACGGCGTGCCTTTGTCACGGAGATACCTGGCAGCTGCGAGTCCGACGCTGCCCGCGCCGAGAATCACGACGCCGTTGCCCGTCTCGTATTCGGCCGAAAACTGGTCGTTGTACGCCTTGAGCTGCTCGTCGCTGACGGCCATCACGAGGATTGAATTTTCGGCGATCTTGGTGTGCGGGCCCGCGAGCTCGAATTTGCCGCGCTCCCATACGCCGACGACCGTGATGTTGAGCTTGCGTCCGAGGTCGGCATCCTTGAGGGTCTTGCCGACGAGCGCGGTGCCCGATACCCTGGCCTCGACGACGCGCAGGTCTTCGATCTTGCCCATGATGTGCGCGGCGACGCCGTCATTGGATGTCGAACGGGCGAGCGATTTGCCCATGAGATCGCTGATGTCGAGCACCTGGCGGCACCCGGCGAGTTCGAGGATGTCGATCGAGTCCACGTGGTTTGCGAACGCGACAATGGGGACATGCTCGCTGACCTGGCGCACGACGAACACGATGTTGGTGTTGATCGGATCCGAGTCTGATGTGACCGCGACGAGTGCCGCATATTCCGCACGGGCGTTGACGTATGTTTCGGGCTGACGGATGTTCCCCACGAGGACACTGATGCCCATGTCGCTGAGGCGGTAGGCTTCCGTGATCTCTTCCACGATCACGGCATACGGGATCTGATGCTGGTTGAGCCGCGCGATCAGCGCTTCTGCCACCGCGTCATAGTTAGTGATGAGCACGTGACCGCTGATCGTTTCGGGCAGTTTGCGCGGCGCTGTCGCCTCTTTCTGGGCGGCGATCAGAGGGTTGTACACGAACTCGATGATCACGACGGGCAGGATGATGAGCAGGAAGATGATGCCCGTGATGTTGACGACGATCGTGAAGAGACGGCCGGCATCCCCTTCGAACGTGATATCACCGAAACCTTGGGTGGAGAGCACGACGAGTGTCCAGTAAATGCCTGTGATAAACGAGTGTTCCCCGCCGTGACCATCAATGGCCATGAATACCTGGAAAAGGATGGTGTACAGGATGATCAGGATGAGAAGTACCATGAGGATCCAGAAGAGAAACTTGCGATTGGACCCCGTAAATCTCGTTTTGATGGCATTGACAAGGATGATGGAAGCACCGCGCATGGAACCAGCCTGTTTGAAAAAAAACATGTCCGATCCGGACATCGAGTACCGGGAAAACAAACCCCAATATTTTGCCTTTTATCAAAAATATGCTTGGCGTGTATATCAAAATTGACGTGTTCCGGCGTTACCGGGCATGGCCTGAGGGGTGTGCAGACGATCTGTCGCTGTCGAGCGCACGCATCGTAACAGGAATGGCGCGTGTCGGATTTGCCCTGTTGTCGCACTAGATGCGATCATTCCTCATACGGACAGGGGCGTTGTGCAAAACAGTTCTCCCCCCGGCACTCGCTGATCATTCCTCATACGGACAGGGGGCGTATGTACCGGTAGATGCCAGACCTGTCATCTGTTCATGCCCATTGTCTTCAAAGAGTTCATCCGATTTTATAAAATAATCATACCATTCGATCAGATACGGCTTGCCGGCACCGTCACTCCAGGTCACATCAACATTGTAAATGCCGTCTTCCAGTTTTATCAGATTCCACGCATGCCCCTCACCTCTTGCATGACCGCCCTTATATCCGACCCAGAGATTAGCTTCTTTACACAAAAGCGCATAAGCAGCCGCATAGCCTTGACATACGGCTGTTCTGGAAATCAAAGCATTAAATGCCGTAATACTAATGCCTGTATCTTCATTAAACAAATCATAATCATAATCGGTCTGCTCACTGAGTACAGCCGCAAGGTAATAATACTTGTCGTATGTCGAGAGCCCTTCAGGCATGAACCTGACGACTCTTTTGACTACACGATCGAGCAATGCTGCCGAATGATTGACCTCATCTTGGGTCACATCCCCTTTGGCGACGGTCTTGTTCGGATTGTAGTACGGATCATAATAGACAAGATGCAAATCCCTATAGTGTGAAACTAAATCACCTGTGACATACATATCGCCAGTAAGTTTGACATAGGACGACAGATCTGGAGTGACAAAATTCAGTGCCTCCGAGATGTGAAAATATGCGCCCATGAGTTCACCATCATATTCGGACTCTGAGATGGAAAACGGCTGACCTGCCTTGGCCGCACTGACGATGTCTCTGAATATTTCAAGCTCTTCTGTATCAAGCGCTGAAATATATCCCTCCGCATCTTCATCATAGGGGTATGAAACGCTGGAATGTCTCGAGTCTTTCATCACCGATACATAAGCAATGGCTTTTTCGATGGCATGATCAATAATTTCTGATGCCTCTTTCTCAAGATCATCTGCAAATGTTTCCTCGGGCAGCTTATAATCCGGGATTTTAGGAACACGGTTGAAAGGGATGGTATCAGGTTTTGTCTGGTTTCCGGTTCCGCTTGGCGTGTTCTGGCCTTGTTCTGGGTTTTCATCCTCATACTCATTATCAAAGAAAAAGCCGGTTCCGAAATCACAGGATGACATCAGGAAAAGAAAAGAAGAGGCGAACAGAAGGCTTTTGAGA
>JAFZFY010000347.1 GCA_017555665.1 Pseudomonadota bacterium
AAGACGTTCCGTGGAACGTAGTAAAGACGTTCCACGGAACGTCTCTGACAGAAAAAAAGCCGCGTATCGCAACGCGATAGCGGCTTTTGCGAGCCGTATTGGCCGGAGGCCAATAGGCGAGTGATGGAAGAAATCAGGAGCCGCTGACGGCGACATCGTCGATGCGGATGCTCGGGATGCGCGAGGAGGCATCGGTGCGGAAATCGTTGCCGACTTCGGAGAGGCGGTTCCAGAGTTCGAGGTGGTTTCCGGTGATGTTCATTTCGGAGACGGGCGTGGTGAGCTTGCCGTTCTCGATGGCGACACCGACGATGCCGTGTGAGAAGTCGCCGCGAACGTCGTCCTGGTTGCCGCCCAAGAGCCCGGTGACATAGATGCCGTCCTTGACATCGGCGATCATCGCGTCGAGACCGCGCGTGCCCGGCGTGAGGACGATGTTTGACATGCTGCCGGTCGTCGGCTTGAGGCCGAGCTTGTTGGCGGCGTATGTGTCGAGGAAGTATTGTTTGAGCGTGCCTTTTTCGAAGAGGGTCGCTTTTTTGGCGGTGATGCCTTCGGGATCGTAGGTGCGTGAGCCTGCGCCGCGTTTGATGAACGGGTCGTCATAGAGGTCGAGCAGATCGCTGCCGAATTTCTGTCCGATCTTGTCCTGGAAATAGGAGCTTTTCAGGACGAGCGACCAGCCGTCGAGCGGATCGATGTAATTCCCGATGAGTTTCGCCGCAACGCGCCTGTCGAAGATGAGCGTGCGGTTCGCGGTGGGGAGCTTTTTCTGGCCGAGCTTGAATGCGGCATAGCGCGCGGCTTCGTCGGCAATCTGCTGCGGCGTGCGGAGATCGGCTTTAAATCTGGCGCTGGAGTTGGCATAATCGGAGGGCTTTTTGTCGCCGTCGGTCATGACGATGCTCGAATATGCGCTGAAAAAAGAGCCTTTGCGTGCGCCAGAGAACCCGTTTGTCGATGCCATGTAGGATTCATTCTGCGAAACGCCGCATTCGATGGTTGCATCGAGGATCGGGAGTTCCGAGTGCGCGAGCGTGAGGGCTTCGAGATTCTTGCAGTATTCGATGACATCGTTCGGCGTAGTGGCTTCGACGGATGGGTCGAAGAGCTCGAGGTCTTCTTCCGAGCGGTCTTTGTAGTATTCGGGATCGGGCAGCGTGCGCGCAGGATCTGCTTCGAGCAGGCGCGTGATGTCGATGCACTTCGCGATAAAGCTCTCGATGCATTCGGGGCGCATATCGGATGTAAAATAACTGCCATATTTCCCGTCTACAAATAGCTTGAGCACGAGTGCAGACTCGCCAGAACTCGTCATGTTTTCGAGCTTGCCCTTGCGCCATGAGATGTCGAGGGATTGCGAGCGCCCGACTCGAATGCGAGCGTCCTGTGCGCCGTGCTTGGATGCGATCTCAAGTGCCTGTGAAACGATATTCTGAAAATCTGACATGATTAAATACCTCCGACGGTGATGGCGGAAACGAGAACAGAGGGCATACCGAGGGAAACAGGCATGCTTTGGCCGTCTTTGCCGCAAGTCCAGCCGCCGCAGTCGAATTTCTGGTCATTGGCGACCATCGTGATTTTAGAGAGCGTGTCGGGGCCGTTTCCGATGATGTTGACATCCTTGATCGGCGTGGTGATTTTGCCGTCTTCGATGAGGAAGCCGTTCTTGACATAGAAGGTGTAATCGCCGGGGCCGATGAGGACTTGTCCGTTCGTGTATTTCTTGCAGAAGATGCCGTATTTGACATCCTTGACGAGCTCGTCGACTTCGTGCGTGCCGTTTGCCATATAGGTGACGCGCATTCTGGGGATCGGTGCCCATTTGTAGCTTTCGCGGCGGCCGGAGCCTGTGGGGGCGACGCCGTAGTGCTTGGCGCTGATCTTGTCATGCATATAGCTTTTGAGGATGCCGTTTTCGACGAGTATGGTGTCCTGGGTGGGGGTGCCTTCGTCATCGACATTGAGTGCGCCGCGCGAGCCGCGAAGGAGGCCGGTGTCGCCGATCGTGACTTCGTCGGAGGCGACGCGCTGGTTCATCTTGGTGGCGAAAATGCTGGCTTCCTTGCGGTTGAAGTCTGCTTCCATGCCGTGACCGATGGCTTCGTGCAGGAGGATGCCCGACGCGCCCGCGCCGAGCACGATGGGCCATTCGCCGCCCTTGGGTTTGACGGCTTCAAACAGGATCTGCGTGTCCGCGATGGCTTCGTCGATCATCGTCGCGATCTTGTCTTCCGTGATCGCTTCAAACGTGTCGAGCCCGGCGACGGAACTGCCGTTCGACTGCTTTTCGCCGTTCCGCTCCATGACGATGCTCAGGCGCAGCACGTAATAGGGCTGCGAGTCTGTCGCGCGGATGCCGTCGGATGTGTTGACCATGATGACGCGCTGACGCCAGGTCAGGCCGACCGCGACTTGAACGATGCTGTTGTCTTTAGTACGCGTCCGCTGGTCGATCGACTGGATGAGCGAGACTGCGCGGGCGATGTCGAGATCGTTCCAGCTGTAATTGGTGTCGTACCAGGTTTTGAACTCGGCATTTTTGCGCGCGTTGACGGGGCCTGCATCGACACCCGGCGCGATCGCGGCTGCCGCTTCGGCGGCGCGCATCATGTCTTCGATCGTCAGCGACTCGGTGAACGCATAGCCGACCTGGTCATCGACAACACATCTCGCGCCCATGCCGAGTTCGATCGACGCGCTGCCAGACGCCACTTTCCCGTCCAGCAGATTCACGCTTCCTGTGCTCAAATGCTCAAAAAATAACTCGCCCCATTGACCGCCCTTCGACAGCGTTTTCGCGAGCACTTTGTCAATCATTTCATCGGTCACGCCGAATTTGGAGCAGAAATAGTCATTGCAGGCCGGCGTTGCGATCTCGTTTGCCATTGGGTTATCCTTTGGTTGATTTTTGGATGCGGCACATCCAATGAGCGGCAGACTGGCGGCTGCCAGCGCGCTCGTTGTCAGAAAGTCTCTTCTCGTCCAGTTCATGATTTCTCCTGTGTCGGATCTTGCGTACCGCGACCCCTTCACGGTGCGCTGTTTCTATCATTAAAAAGCCCGAGCGTTAAACCATTTTTAAATGGTCACGGTGCGCCTTGTGTCGCTCTGAGCCTGTATTTATGCGTGTTCGGCTGTTTCGGCTGCGCCTCAACACGCCTCACGCAAAAGCCTATCCGGCCTGCGTCCGGATACGGCTTTTGTGCCGGACTATCGCCCCTCCGGGCCGATACGTCCGGCTCATTTGAGGGCGTCGTTTTGCCCGCTATTCTTCTTCTGGAATGGTGTCGGGATCGTCATCGTGGAAAAATGTGCTGTGCTTGAAGTCCAGCACGTATTCGATGGTGAAATCGTCGCTTTCTGGCTTGGGGAATTCCCACGGGTCTGCATTCTCGTTCTGTGTGATGCAGGTATCTACAAATTCGTTATAGAAACTCGATTTGGCACGGTCGAGTTCGAATTTGCTTGTGGTGCCGTCTTTTTTGACAGTCCATTTGAGGACGAGCGTGCCCTCGACAGGGGCGCAGGCATCGCCGGCACCATCCTCTGGGTCTTCGCATTCATTGGCCTGATTGTAACAGATGGCCAGCTCTTCCATGTGTTTGGCGACAACGGCCTTGATTTGATCTTGGGGGATCGGTTCGGCATTGGGGGCTGCCGCTTCTGGGGCTTGCTCAGTGGCTGCCGCAGGTGCCTGTTCCGCTGTTTTGGGGCTGCATGCGCTCAAAAAGACCAACACAAGAGCCAGTAAAAGCACAGATGGTTTCATGCTAAATTCCTTTGATAGCGGTGAAATAAATGTCATTCTGCTTTTCAAGATCCGAGATAACCCTATCTCAAGATTTCCTAAGAACTACATAAGTATAGCACTAACGGCTGTCTGTTGCTTGCATGTAATTTACAAGGATTTGTTCTACAAGCCAGTAGGCAGTAGGCAGTAGGCGCAAAATCCTCTGGACAGTATTTTTATTTTTTAGCAAAATTTCATTTTGCGGCAGAAATGTCCGTTGAATTCTACACTTTTCTGTATTTTGGAGTGGCTCATGGGTATTGCTGAGAACATTCTTTATGTTGGCGTGAACGACCACAAGGTGGATCTGTTTGAAGGCCAGTATCGCGTGCCGAACGGCATGTCTTATAATTCGTATGTCATTCTTGACCAGAAGATTGCGGTCATGGATACGGTCGATCGCAATTTTACGCATGAGTGGCTGGATAATCTCGGCAAAGCTCTGAGCGGCCGCAAGCCGGATTATCTCGTTGTGCAGCACATGGAGCCGGATCACTCGGCGAATATCGCGGTATTTCTAAAAACATATCCGGAAGCCAAAGTTGTCGCGTCTGCGAAGGCGTTTGCGATGATGAAAGCCTTTTTCGGGACGGATTATTCAGATCGCCGCATGGTCGTAGGCGAGGGTGACAAGCTTTCGCTGGGTGCGCATGAGCTGAATTTTGTGGCGGCGCCGATGGTGCATTGGCCTGAAGTGCTCATGACTTACGAGAGCCGCACAAAGACGCTGTTTTCGGCCGATGGCTTTGGCAAGTTCGGCGCGCTCGATGTCGATGAGCCTTGGGATGACGAAGCTCGCCGCTATTACATCGGCATTGTGGGCAAATATGGCGCGCAGGTGCTGGCCGTGCTCAAGAAAGCCGCCAATCTCGATATCGCGCGGATCTGCCCGTTGCACGGACCTGTGCTCGATGCGAATCTCGCGCATTACCTCAAGCTTTATCAGACTTGGTCGAGCTATGCCGTCGAGGATGACGGCATCGTGATCGCGTACACCTCGATATATGGCCACACCAAAAAGGCGGTCGATAAGCTCGCGGACAGCTTCCGCGCCAAGGGCTGCCCAAAAGTCGTCGTGCATGATTTGGCGCGATGTGACATGGCGCTGGCCGTGGCGGATGCTTTCCGATATTCCAAGCTCGTGTTGGCGACAACGACGTATAATGCCGATATTTTCCCGTTCATGCGGAGCTTTATCGAGCACCTGACAGAACGCAATTTCCAGAACAGGAAAGTCGCGCTTGTGGAGAACGGAAGCTGGGCGCCGCTCGCGGCCAAGGTCATGAAAGGCATGTTCGAAAAGAGCAAGAACATTGCGTTTGCCGAACAGACGGTCACGATTAAGTCTGCGCTCAGCGAAGAAAATTCTGCGCAGATCAACGCGCTCGTCGAAGAACTTTGCCAAGAATATGTCGCGCAGCACAGCGAGACGGCCAACAAGAATGACCTCACGGCGCTGTTCCGTATCGGTTACGGCCTCTATGTCGTGACATCGAATGATGGCGAGCGTGATAACGGCCTGATTGTCAACGCCGTCACGCAGGTCACGAATACACCGAACCGCGTTGCGGTCACGATTAACAAGGATAATTATTCGCACCACGTGATTCGCCAGACCGGCATCATGAACGTCAACTGCTTGGCGGTGGATGCGCCGTTCAAGGTGTTCGAGACCTTCGGTTTCCAGAGTGGCCGCAACGTCAACAAATTTGCGGATTGCTCGCCAATGCGCTCAGATAATGGGCTCGTGTTTTTGCCCAAATACATCAATGCGTTTATTTCGCTCAAGGTCGTACAGTACGTCGATTTGGACACCCACGGCATGTTCATCTGCGAGATTACAGAGGCGCGCGTGATGAACCAGAATGAGACGATGACCTATACGTATTATCAGAACAATGTGAAGCCGAAGCCCAAAGCTACGGGTCGCAAAGGCTTCGTGTGCAAGGTGTGCGGTTGGGTATATGAAGGCGACACTCTGCCCGATGA
>JAFZFY010000348.1 GCA_017555665.1 Pseudomonadota bacterium
ATTGGAAGATAAATATCAAGATATCGAACAATGGTATGATGGCTATCTGTTTGGCGGCAGGAAAGTATTTAATCCGTGGAGCTTACTCAACGCAATTCGCGGCCTTGTGAACCATTCTGATATGGCTATACAGCGGTATTGGGTGATGACGAGCGGGAATGATATTATCGAGCATCTTATCGAAAGAAATCCCGACCACCGGGAACGGCTTGCAAAATTGATGAATGATGAGACGCAGAATATTACGATATATAAAAACTTGTCGTGCCGTGATCTGAATATCAATCCTGAGTCGATATGGAGTTTTCTGCTATACACGGGATATCTGAAGTCGATTCGCATATATAAAAATGAAGATGATATACTTGAAGCCGAGGTCGCAATTCCGAATACGGAAATAAGAACTGTCATGATGACGGCGATGCGTCACTGGTGGGAGTACAGCTTTATCGGATCATATCCAGTCGATAAATTAGGTGAGGCTTTGTGGAATGAAGATATTGCTGAAATTGAAGAAACATTAAACGATGTATTGATGGATTCGGTAAGTGTATTTGATTATCACGAAAATTTCTATCATGGGATGCTTTTGGGACTGCTCGTGAGAACGCCCTTTAATCGTGTGGTTTCCAACCGCGAATATGGGGAAGGACGGCCAGATATTGTTGCCTATGGGCGTTCCAGAGCACTGCTGTTCGAGCTCAAATGTGTGAAGCAGAAACAAATTGACGATGGGATGAAATTAAATCCCGATGCCGATGAGGAAGACATCATTGAGGCCAAAATGACCGCGGCTCTGGAGTTTGCTAAGCATCAGATAGACACGCGGCGATATGCCAAGGGCGTAAAAGTAGCATTCCCGAATGCTAAGGAGATTAAGATTTACGCTCTGTGTTTCTGCCGCAAACGGTGTATGGTGAGGCTTGTGGCATAGCGTGCTATATATTTAAACGAGCTGTATCGCCGCAGGCGATAGGCGAGGTGAGCCGTGTCGTGACACGGCTCGCGCGCGGCGTATGCATCGCATAGCCGCGCCTACACGCACATTGCCAGAAAGCGAAAAAAGTGCTAAAATATCCGCCGCTTTTTGGGGCGTTTTGAGCCCCGCAACCGTATCTGCAATCAGAGGAGCAGACATTTTCATGATTGATAAGACATATAATCCGACAGAAGTTGAGAAACGTTGGTATCCGTTCTGGACCGAAAAGGGCTATTTTCATGCGGATGAGCACTCGAAGAAGCCGCCGTTCACGATCGTCATCCCGCCGCCCAACGTGACGGGCAAGCTGCACATGGGACACGCGCTGTTCGTGACGATTCAGGACCTTCTGACGCGCTTCAAGCGTATGCAGGGGTTCGAGGCGCTGTGGCTTCCGGGAACGGATCATGCCGGCATCGCGACGCAGGTCATGGTCGAGCGCCAGCTCGCGAAAGAGGGCAAGACGCGCCTGGAGATTGGCCGCGAGGAGTTTTTGAAGCGCGTTTGGGCGTGGAAGCGTGAGAAAGGCTCGAATATTATCGAGCAGCTCAAGATTTTGGGCGCATCGTGCGACTGGGAACGCGAACGTTTCACGATGGATGAAGGGCTTTGCAAGGCCGTCATCGAAGTCTTTGTGAAGCTGTATGAAGAGGGCTTGATTTATCGCGATGAGCGTCTCGTGAACTGGGATCCGGTCGCGAAGACCGTTCTGAGCGACCTCGAAATCGATCAGGAGAATGAGAACGGCCATTTGTGGCATCTTCGCTATGATCTCGTCGATGGTTCTGGCTCGATCGAGATCTCGACGACGCGCCCTGAGACGCTGTTTGGCGATACGGCAGTCGCGGTGCATCCCGATGATGAGCGCTATAAGGCCATCGTCGGCAAAAAGGTGAAGCTGCCGCTGACGGATCGCGAGATTCCGATTATTGCGGATGCGCAGGCTGCCGATATGTCGTTCGGTACGGGTGCCGTCAAGATTACGCCGGCGCACGACTTCAACGACTTCGAGACTGGCAAGCGCAACAATCTGCCGCGCATCCAGGTCATCGGTATCGATGCATGCATGACCGATAATGTGCCCGAAAAATATCGCGGTCTGACGCGCGAAAAGTGCCGTGAAGTCGCGCTTGAAGACCTCGCCGCGAGTGGCAATCTCGTCCGCGTGGAGGATTATGTCCACATGCCGTCGCGCTCGCAGCGCTCTGGCGCGCTCGTCGAGCCGCTTTTGCTCCCGCAGTGGTGGGTCAATGCCAAAGTGCTCGCGGAGCCCGCAATCAAGGCCGTCGAGACTGGCGCGACCACGATGACGCCGAAACTCTGGGAAAAAACATTCTTTAACTGGATGAATAATATCCGCGACTGGTGCATCTCGCGTCAGCTCTGGTGGGGCCATCAGATTCCTGCCTATTATTGCGAGGATTGCTGCAAAGGTCACATCCATTACATCACGAATCCTGGCCAGAAAGATCCTGATTTGCGCATCGATGCACAGGCCAAGCCGATTGTTGCCAAGACCTGCCCCGAAAAATGCCCGGTTTGCGGCGGCACGCATTTCATTCAGGAACCCGATGTGCTCGACACTTGGTTCAGCTCCGGTCTGTGGCCGTTCTCGACGATGGGGTGGCCCGAAAATACAGACACCCTCAAAAAATTCTATCCGACAAGCGTCATGGAAACGGCTGCGGATATCATCTTCTTCTGGGTTGCCAGAATGATGATGTTCGGCATTCATTTCATGGGTGTGACGCCGTTCAAAGATATCTATTTCCACGCGCTCGTTCGCGACAAGCAGGGCGTGAAGATGTCCAAGACAAAGGGCAATGTCATCGACCCGCTGCTCCTCATCTATGGCTGCCATCCCGATACGGTGCCCGAAGACGAAAAGAAAGCTTCTCGCCAGCTATTTGATGATTATCCCAACGGCATTGATCCGCAGGGCTCGGATGCGCTCCGCTTCTCGCTGACGATGCTCGCCGCGCAGGGCCGCGATGTCCGTTTGGATATCAAGCGCATTGAGGGATATCGTGCATTCTTGAACAAAGTTTGGCAAGCCAGCCGCTTTGTTTTGATGAATGTTGAAAAGGAAAAAGATATATATTCATATATCACAAAAGATGGTTGTAAAGAACCGTTCGAAGCCAAAGACCTTTCGATGGCAGATGCTTGGATTCTCGACCGTCTCAACCGCGTGGTCAAAGAAGTCACCGATCAAATCGAGGCTTATAATTTCAACGAAGCCGCGCAATGTATATATGATTTCCTCTGGAATGAATATTGTGACTGGTATATCGAGCTGAGTAAGGTCGTTCTCTATAGTAATGATGAATCTGTTGCCAAACAGGGCCGCACGACGCGCCTCGTGCTCATCCACGTGCTTGAGACAATCCTCCGTCTGTTGCATCCGTTTGCGCCGTTCATCACCGAAGAGATTTGGCAGAACCTGCCCAAGACCGCAGATGCGCCGGAATCCATCATGATCGCGCCGTGGCCGGTCGTCAACGAAGCTTTCCTGAACGAAAAGGAAGCCGAACGCACGCGCACGCTGATCGCGATCGTGTCGGCAGTCCGCAACATTCGCGGCGAAGCCAATATCGCGCCCAGCAAGGCGATTCCCCAGATGCTCGCGCTCACGGATGATGTGGCGAAGCGCGGCATTGTCGAGTCGATGCGCGCCTCGATCTGCACGCTCTGCAAGATCGAAAACATCGTTCTCGGCGATTCTCAGACAGCCAAGCCCGCCCCCTGCGCGATTGGTGTTGCCGATGGCATCGAACTCGTCATTCCGTTTGCAGATCTCATCGATCTCGCCGCGGAACGCGACAGGCTCACGAAAGCCATCGCCAAGGTCACTAAAGATCTCGAAGCCAGCGAAAAGAAGCTCAATAACCCGAACTTCGTTTCACGCGCCAAACCCGAAGTTGTCGAGACCGAACGCGCCCGCGTTGCTTCTGGCCGCGCTGAGCTTGAAAAACTGACGAAAGCTCGTGAAATGCTTGGGTAATTTATAAATTTATATGTAGAGCCGTGTCACGACACGTCTCTGATATGTAGTGACCGTTGTCAAGCCTTACGTCTTATTTGTTTGGATTAGCTGTTTCCTCCTTCAATGTCCTTTGAGGACATTGAATGAGCTTTGGTTTTCAGTTCCCGACATTTGGCCATTCTGATATTCGTGGATTGGTTACCGCAGGTCAATGGTTTCGTCGAGAGTTCTACAGTC
>JAFZFY010000349.1 GCA_017555665.1 Pseudomonadota bacterium
AGGGAGCTGCGGTAGCGGCAGGCGAGGACTGGAAAAAATCATATCCACGCTCGCAGAACAGAGCCTTTTAAAATGTAGAATCAAATATCCTTACGGACGATAATAATCAGAACTCAGCGTGCTTGTCTCCATCGTGACTTCCAACATATGATTGCCGTTGCTCTCTGCGATCGGACAAATATAATATTTCGACTCATATTTGATCCTGAAGGCGCACTTCTGAGCGGAAGGAATCTCTGCATCTCTCGGCTTTGTCATATACTCAATGTTATTGCCGCATGAAGTGCCGCAGAACACATTTTCAATGGCTTTGCTGATCACAGTCCACTTCGTGATCGGCGTGCTCAAGCTGCCGCAAAGCAGTTCGGCGGTAATCTGACCGCCGTTAAGCGTGCCGGGATACACATGCAGATAGGCTTCACCATAATTCCCGCCCTCATTACTGAGATGCTTGAACCAGCACCATGAAGGCTTCTCGGCTGTCGACACTGCATTGATCGTGATCGGAATCGTATCACTCGATGTCAATTTCGTCGTAGAAGTCATGACAACTGGGGCTCCGCCATCCTTCTTGCAGATGACAGACTGAAGCCCGAAGTTGAACCGATAGGCGCATGCATATGAACCACCGGGCGCATTGATACCACCGCTGATATACTCAGAATTGCTGCCACAATCACCACAGCTCGAGTTCTTGACTGCCGTCGCAGAATACCATTCAGCTACAGGCGTAGCCAGATTGCCACAAATAAATTCCGCGCTGATCTGATCCTCAGAAACGCCCTGCGGCATCAGGATACGACCATATCCTCGATCAAATTTGTCGTCTTGGACATAGTGAATATTACACCATTCGGGAAGCGGCAAGTTATCGATACAAGCACCGGATGAGCCATTTGCAGAACATGTCTGATTGGTCGAGCAACTCTTGGATGTCTTCCACTTTCCATCTGTGCAAATATACAACGTGTTGCCATCGCACTTGTACTGATTATTCGTACATTCCGATGTATTTTTCGGTGTACAGCCGCCTGCATAATAATGGCTGTAACACGTCTCGTTCGACGTGCATGTCTGCTGTTTCACCCATTTATATTCGCGACAGTTATACAGATCCTGACCTTCACATTTATAGGAATTGCCGCCGCACTCCGCGCAAAGACCAGCTGACCAGTTGCACGACTCGCCGCTGCCACATTCCTTCTCGACTGTCCATTTACCATTCGTGCAGACTTTGAGCGTATTGCCGTCACATTTTTTCTGATCATTTGTACATTCAGAAACCTGGTTGGTGATGCAGCCACCGCCATAATATGAACCAGAACACGTCTCATTCGATGAACATGTCTGCTGTTTTACCCAAACATAGTCTCTGCAATTATATAAATCCTGACCTTCACATTTATAGGAATTGCCGCCACATTGCGCGCAAAGACCCACGGATGAATTGCATGACTCGCCGGATGCACACGCCTTGGAAAGCTGCCATGCGCCAGACTGACACTGGTACAGGCTGTTATCCTGGCATTTATAGCCGTTTGTGCATTCTGCGATATTCACACAGTTGCCCACAGACGCATCACATGTCTGTTTGCTCGTACAGGTCTCCACAAGATGCCATAGACCATTTTCACAATCATATAGCTTTTGACCATCACATTTATATTCATCCGTAGCACATTCGTTATTGACGCATTTCTTATCATCTGCGCTGCACTTCTGGCCTGCTGTACACGTGGCTTTCGACACCCACTTGCCATTTTCGCATTTGCGAAGCGTCGAAGACGCGCATGAATAGTTGCCCTCTGCACACTCGTTGGCAACACATTTCCCTGCAGATGCATCACACACGGCACTGCTACCACAGTCTTTGGTATAGGTATAGGCGTTGTTCTCGCACCGCTTGAGCGTATTGCCATCACACGAATATCCATTCGTGCATAGCGGCACCTGACACGATGCCTTACCGTTGGAAAGCACGCACTTGGACCCCTGCTGAACCGTCGAGCACAAAGTCAGTTCCCACGCATAATCCTTGCACACCTTAGAACTCGCCTTGGAATTACTGCACGCCTCTGCGCCATTCTCACATTCGCGAGCATTACAATAACCTTTCGTCGTTTTGGCATAACACAGCGCCGCACTGTCACAAGTCGACTGTTTTACCCATGCATTATCCACGCATTTCTGAAGTTCCGCGCCGGAGCACTGATAGTTGCCCGATACGCAGACGCTTGCAACGCAAGCCGCGGACGTATCTGATATCGTCTGGCATACCGGCGTAGCTCCCGAGCATGCCTTGGCATTCTTAAACGCATTACCTGAACACGTCTCCAGCTTGCCTTTGGAATTGCATCGCGTATCGCCATCAGCACACACGACATTCACACAGCTCTTTGACGAATCCTTGCACATCTGATTTTCATCACATGTCGTCTGGACATGCCACGCATTATCGGTGCAGATTTCGACATTGTTATTGGCACAGCGCTTCTCTTTTTCCGTGCATACTCTCGGAACACACGCTTTTGCATCGTCATCACAGATCTCCGTCGACGCACAGGCCTTTTCTTCCTGCGTATTCTGCGCCGTATTGCAGATATACTGCGTCGATGCGTTTTTGCATGAATTATCTGTGCAGGCCACAGATTCGCAAGCCCCCTTGCCATTCTTTGTGAAACACTTTTCACCGCTGCCACATTTGACAGTCGAAAGCTTGCCATTCTGACAGAGCGACACTTCTGCATCGCTCAGACACTCGGACGCGCCCTCGGTACACACGGGCTCCGTCTTGACACACGCGCCGTCGAAACAGATCGAGCCGTTCTGGCAGAGCTCCCCCTTCGTCCATTTGTTGTTCTGGCAAACCATGACCTGCTCGCTGTCGCAATACGCCTGACCGCCGATGCACTCGACCTTTTTCTCGCATGATTTTGTCGTCTCATTACAGGTCTCATCCCCAGCACACGACGATTTGACAGTCCACGCATTGGTGTTGCAGACCATGATGGCTTCCGTTTCCGAGCTGCATTTGAGCACGCCTTCAGAACATCCCTGCTTGCACTGAAGCGTATCGGAATCACAAAACTCATGCGCCCCTGTATTGCAGTTATTCGTCGCGATCCACACGCCATTCACGCACGCGAGCACACGCGAGCCGTCGGCATCGCACATCCGAGCCCCATCCGTACAGATCGTGGGCGTGATCTCATCCTGCTTCGGTGGCATTTCACACGCCGTGCCCGTGCTGTTGCATCGAGAGCCATAAAGGCACTGCATCTCCGGATACCATTTGCCATCTGCACAGTATTCCACGCCAGAGAGATCTGCACTGCACTGGCGCGTGCCGTTCACGCACGAGCCAGACTGACCGGTTCCTGGATCCGGCGTGATCACGCCGCTTTCTTCACAACGCGCAAATGTATCATTACACACCTGGGTCGTCGTGCAGGTATTAAATATCTGCCAGCTGTTCTGTACACAGCGCATCAAGATATTCATCTGGCAGGTATACGCGCCCTCCGCGCATACCTGCACATTCTGCTGTTCCTGTTCAGCACAAGCCATCAGCGACAACGCTGCGAGCGTGCAAATGCCTAACAAAGATGATCGTTTCATATAATCTCCTAAAGCAATCTCTGACAACAAAACGTCCGAGTTTGACAATTGTTGCATTTTCTTATGGATTGTAAAGCGAATTGTTACCCCCATTCCAGCAAGCCATCCCGATCCGTCGCAACAGGCGTGTCTGACAAGCGCAACCCCGCAGCAAGCTCGCCCAGACTTCGCATTTTTAATGCAACGACGGAGGGCAGACAAAAGAAAAGCGCCGGCGTATTGGCTCAGCCAATAGCCGGCGCCCGCGAGCCGTATTGCGCGAAGCGCAATAGGCGCGGCAACAAAACTATTGCATCAAGAGGCTCGGCCTTCCGATCATCACCGTATCCCCGATCTCGCCGACATTCTTGACCGGCTCGCCGCCTGCATCGATACGACGGCCGCCGCCGATCGCGATCGCCACGTGATTGATCCCGCGCCAGCGCGTCCCGCTGTTCCAGTTGTGATGATAGAACAGAAGGTCGCCAGCCTGGACCTGACTCTTGCTGATCTCGCCGACTTTGTTATAGATCGTCTTCGCCTGGCTCTCCGAATTCGCCCACTTAAAGTCGTATCCAGCCACCTTCCAGCAACGCGCCGTGAACGCCGAGCAGTCGTAATAGCCGTCCTGCGTCCGCTTGTTCTGGTTGTAATGCCAGTTGTTATTGTTACACGTATTCATCAGCGTGTGCGCATAATCGGCGGCTTTCTGCCCCGCCGCGTCCGCATTTCCGGGCTGATACGTATATGCCGCGCTGATCCACCCTTCCTGACCGTTATAATTGATCTTGTACCAGCCGTTCTTCTCCTCAAGCACGGTCACGCGCGCGCCGGACGAAAGCGAGCCGATCTTGCTGTAATCCGTGCTCGGGCCGGTGCGGACATTCAGCGTCGATGCCGACACGACGACCTCGAACGACCCCGTCTGCGCAGGCGGCTGCGTCGTCGAGCCGTTCGATTTCTCGACATATTTGCCGCTGATCCACGCCTCACTGCCATTATAGTTGATCTTGTACCAGCCGTTGCTCTCGCCGATCACCGTCACACGGTCGCCGTTATGCAGGTAGCCGATCGACGCATAATCGACGCTCGGACCGGTGCGCACATTCAGTGATTCCGCTGTGATCACGCCCTCAAATGACTGATACGACGGCTGCTCTGGCTGCTGCGGTTCAGGCGACTTGTAATCCGTGTACTTCTGCATGACCCAGCCGTAATCTGTGCCATAATTGATCCGAAGCCAGCCGTCCTTCACCTCGAACACCTGCACCGTCTTTCCCTGGGTAAGGCCGCCGATCCTCGGAAAATTGGATCCCGCACCGCTTCGCACGGTCAGCGCGCTTACCGTGACTGTACATGTCCCGATCGGGTCATCCAGCTTCGTGATGCCACCGCGCGCGGGCTTGTCGCCGCGCAGCTGGCCTGTCGGCCGCGTGACCGTCCCTGTTTTCTCCGTCGTGCGCGGTGACGATGTCTGCGCCCTATTCTGCAAAATGACCTCTTTCGCCATAAACCCCTCCCAATCCAAAAGGGCAAACAATCCTGCCGTCTATAATTCTATCCTTAATAGCACGCCAAAACAAACAAAATTCAGTATTATCTATACACGGCTGCATGCCTTGATACCGCCCATCATTCCCCATAAATCCTTTTTTTCCGCGCTTCGCTTTGGCTTCGGCTACGCCGCGCCATACGCTCGCGTTCGCGCCTTGCGTGCCTGCGGCCCGCTACGGCGCTCATGGCGCGCCTATGGGCTATCGCCCATACGCCGCGCCCACTTCACCCCAAATTCAAGCAACGCTCTCTGCACTATTCACTATTCACTAATCACTATTCAATTCCTCTAACTTCAGCAATATCTTCATGACATCCCTCAATTGCTAATTGCTAATTCATTATCTCCTTTGGCTTGACTAACCAGCCCAGATACACACAAGACACAAAAAAAATCTTGCCAGACGATTTCTTTTGTGCCTAGAATGCCGCTCGTTCAAAGGCGGAAAAATTTTCGCCAATTTCTTCCGGCGCTCGCGCCGGATCATTCAACGCAGTTTATTCAAAAGGCTTAGTTAGACGGTATGTGGCGTAGCTGGGTACGGAACATAGGTTCAAATCGATTGGTCATCTGAAAGGGTCCCCCCTCAGACCGCCATTGAACCATGTTTTGTGCCCAGTTATGCAATCCGTGTAACTGGGCTTTTTTTTGCCCCAAATATTCCAGGATGGCCATCCAGAATAGATATTGATATCGGCTGCAATCATGCCAGCCAAAACAAAGACTCAAGCCTCCCCAATGCTTTTCCAGGAGAGGTTCCCCCAGAAAGGAAAACAAAAATGACGAAATCGACCGAAATCCCCTACAAGATTTACCTCGAAGAATCCGAGATGCCCAAAGCCTGGTACAACGTCCGCGCCGACATGAAGAAAAAGCCTGCCCCCCTTGTCAATCCAGGCACCGGCAAGCCGATGACGGCCGCTGAACTCGAAGCCGTGTTCTGTGCCGATCTCGTCAAACAGGAACTCGACAACGACACGCGCGATTTCCCCATCCCTGACGACATCCGCAACTTCTATAAGATGTATCGCCCCTCACCGCTCGTCCGCGCCTACTGCCTCGAAGAGAAGCTCGGCACGCCCGCGCACATCTATTATAAATTCGAAGGCAACAACACCTCCGGCTCGCACAAGCTCAACTCCGCCATCGCGCAGGCCTATTATGCCAAAAAACAGGGCCTCAAGGGCATCACGACCGAGACCGGCGCAGGCCAGTGGGGAACGGCGCTTTCCATGGCAAGTGCCTATCTCGACCTCGATCTCATCGTCTATATGGTCAAAGTGAGCTACGAGCAGAAGCCTTTCCGCCGCGAAGTCATGCGCACTTACGGTTCGCGCGTCATCGCTTCGCCGTCCGACACGACGAACGTCGGCCGCAAAATCCTCGAAGAGTTCCCCGGCACCGGCGGCAGCCTTGGCTGCGCGATTTCCGAAGCCGTCGAATACGCCGTCACCCATGAAGGCTACCGCTATGTCCTCGGTTCGGTCCTCAACCAGGTCCTTCTGCACCAGTCAGTCATCGGCCTTGAGACCAAAGCAGCCCTCGACAAATACGGCGTCAAAGCCGACATCATCATCGGCTGCGCCGGCGGCGGCTCCAACCTGGGCGGCCTCATCTCCCCGTTCATGGGCCAGAAACTCCGCGGCGAAGCCGACTACGACATCATCGCGGTCGAGCCCGCATCCTGCCCCTCATTCACACGCGGCGTCTATGCATACGACTTCTGCGACACCGGCAAAATCTGCCCGCTCGCTAAAATGTACACGCTCGGATCAAGCTTCATGCCCAGCCCGATTCACGCCGGCGGCCTCCGCTATCACGGCATGAGCCCCATCCTCTCCGAGCTCTACGACCAAAAACTGATGCGCGCCGTCTCCGTCGAGCAGACCGAAGTCTTCAAAGCCGCGCAGATGTTCGCCCGCATCGAAGGCATCCTCCCCGCCCCCGAATCCTCCCACGCCATTAAGGCCGCCATCGACGAAGCCCTCAAATGCAAAGAAACCGGCGAAGCCAAAAACATCGTCTTCGGCCTCACCGGCACAGGCTACTTCGACATGGTCGCCTACGGCCAGTTCAACGACGGCAAAATGACTGACTTCATCCCCTCCGACGAAGACATCGCCAAGAGCATCGCCCTGCTCCCGAAGGTGTAATCGTTTGCGCGTGGCTATGCGCTGCGCGCATACGCCACGCCTTCCGGCCTATGCGCGCCAGGATGGCAAGAGGACATGCCCTCTTGCCATTCTGGCGCAAATACGGCCTCTTGTGCCCGGCTATTTCATACGCCGGGCATTTTTATATCAGGAGGCCGATCATGCCAAAACAATATGGATATATCCACGTCAGCACAAAAGAACAAAACGAAGAACGCCAAATCATTGCATTAACCGAAGCAGGAATCACATCAAAACAGCTCTACATCGACAAACAATCCGGCAAAGATTTCAATCGCCCGGAATACATAAAGCTCCTGAAAAAACTCCATCGTGGCGATTTATTATATATAAAAAGCATCGACAGACTTGGCAGGAACTACAAAGAGATTCAGGAGCAATGGCGCTTCCTGACCAAAGAAAAAGGCGTAGATATTTGCATTCTCGACATGCCACTGCTCGACACGCGCAAAGACAAAGACCTCACAGGGATATTGATTGCCGATATCGTTTTGCAATTACTCTCTTATGTCGCCGAAACCGAACGCGACATGATCCGTCAGCGACAGAAAGAAGGCATCAAAGCCGCCATCGCACGCGGTATTCATTTGGGACGCCCAAAACGAGAACTCGACGAATCGTTTTTTAATGCACTCAATGCCTGGAAATCCGGCCAGATGACCTGCAAACAGGCAGCCGCATCCTGCGGCATGAGTCTGTCGAATTTCCGCTATCATGCAGAAAAAGTGTAAAGCCATATAGCGACTAAAAGGCACATTGGCGCGCCTGTCGGCCTATGCGCCTGTGGCGCATA
>JAFZFY010000350.1 GCA_017555665.1 Pseudomonadota bacterium
GATCAAGGAATGTTCTGGGGCGAAGCCGATGTGCAGCGCCACCAAAGGCGATTGCGTGGACAGCTGTGACGAAGGCGCTTTGAAATGCAGCAGCACACGCAAGACGCTGATGGTCTGCAAGGATAACGCCTGGGTCGAGGAGACGGCGTGTTACCAGAAAGATATGATCTGCATGGAGCGCAACGGCGTTGCGGCTTGCGAGGCCTCGGTCTGTTCAGACGGCGTGACATGCAAGGCAAACACGCTTCGCGTCTGCCAGGGCAATACCTATACGGTGGAGCAGACCTGCCTGAGTTCGCAGACCTGCGATGTGTCCTCCAAATCGTGTGTGGATAAGCCGGAATGCGCCAAAGGCGAGTACAAGTGCGAGAGCCAGGTGCTGTATTCGTGTTCAGCCGCAAGCCGCTGGCAGAAAGACAAGACCTGCGTGAACCCTCAAATCTGCGACGCTTCTTCGGGCAAATGTGTGGACACTTCGGTTTGCTCGAATGGCCAGTATTATTGCAACGGTCAGATCCTCAATGAATGTTCGGGTGGCAAATGGGTTGCGAAAGAGACATGCGATTCATTACATGAGTGCAAGGCATCCACCAAACGTTGCGAGCTCAGGCCGGTTTGCACGGATGGCACGTATTCCTGCAATGGCATGACGCTGAGGATCTGTCAGTCCGGGCAGTGGCAGGACAGCAAGACCTGCACGAACACGCAGACTTGCAGCGTCTCGCTTAAAAAATGCGCGGACTGCACCGAAGATGAGGTTCGTTGCAACGGTTCTGAACTTCAGAAATGCACCTCTGGCGCGTGGAAAAAACAGGAAACATGCGGCACAGGCAAGACATGCAATGCGGATCTCGCGAAGTGTATCGAGTGTTCTGGCGATGTCTGGCAGTGCAGCAGCCAGAGACTCCAGCGGTGTTCCGACAACTTGTGGAATACACAGAAGACATGCGACAGCACCAGCTATTGCGATGCTTCACAAAAGACTTGCGTCAAAAAAGATACCTGCGAGAGCGGCAAATATGCCTGCGAAAACACCAAGCTCAAGAAGTGCGTCAGCGGGCAGTGGCAGGACTACAAGACCTGTACTGCACAGGAGACTTGTGATTCAGCCAAGGGCAAATGCGTTCCCCAAATCGTCTGTACCAAAGGGGATACGGCTTGCGACGGCAATAGCCTCAAGACTTGTAACAGCGAAGGGCAGTGGAAGGTCACGCCGTGTGGCGACCAGAAATTGTGTGTGACCGAGAACAAATCGTCGTCGTGTGTTGCGACGATGAAGCTCCCCGAATGGTGCAATATCCAGTATGTGGACAACAATCGTGCAGTCGGATACAGCCGTGTGCTGCTCCCGGACGGCATCCTGCCCGGCGATATCACGGCGCAGTTCGTGTGCGGCGATGTCAAGAATCCGATCGCCTCTTGGACATTCCGGGCGCCGGCTGTTCACGACCCGGTATGTACGGATTGCTATCTCAATACCGAGTTTATGAGCTATTCGCTCAATGCGGATGCGGGGACTTATCGATGTACGTTCACCTACAAATTCGGGCCGCAGACGATTGCGTGTCTGCCGGATATCGAGGGTGGTACAAACGGCGGGGAGCCAGTCGTGCTCAGCGACTCGACGAAGCTCACGGAAGCTCAGACGATGGAGATCGTGGTGCCGCCGGCATCTAAAGAAACGCCGCCTTGGTGCCACTTCAAGCATCTCGACGATAACAATGCAGGCGGTACGTGGAGAGCTTTTGGACGTATCTTTCCGCCCGGTGCGACGGTGCCTTCGCAGATCACGGGCAGCCTGATCTGCGGCAGCAAGAATACGCCTGCCGCGAACTGGACGATCATGCGAAGTGGTACGCAGAATCTGTTTTGTCCGCGAACGGGCAATGATGCCTGCGGTGAGTCCAATCTTGAGTATCAGACGGAACCGCTGATTGACGGCGAGCATTCGCTGGGGGTTGGCACGTATTACTGCGCGTTCCGGTTTGATATCAAGGACGGCAAATCCTATATCTGTCCGACAGATGCGAGCAAGGGGACGAATGTCAGGGAACTCAAGCCGGGCGAGATCTTAGAAACAGAGGGAGATGCCGGTTATACGTGGGGGTTCACGATTTGATAGTAGAAAAGCCAAACAGCCCGGATGGTTTAGCTAGCTGCTTTCACGTCGGATCATGTCCATAGGCGGCACCGTAACGCCGCCTTGGGTATGTTCGGACTTGAAATCTGTATGTTTGCGAGTAAAAAGACTGAATAGGGAGTTGGTGTCTCCGGATTGACTTGATGGAGGGGTGTAATGCGGCGAATTGGGCTATATCTGGCTTGTTTGGTGGTTGTTGCTGTCGGCTGTGCAGAAGGAGAAATGCGCGTCTGTGTGGACGGTGCCCAGAAGTGCGAAAATGACTGGATGTATATGTGCTCGAACGACGCATGGATCTCTCTGACGGGATGTGGTAGCGGATTTGAGTGCGACCCTATGGGACAGAGCTGTCAGCCCATGGCGTGTACGGCTGGCACGCGCCGCTGTTCCGACACGCTCAAGAATGTGGAGATCTGCAGCAACGGGCAGTGGGTGGTCGAAACCCCGTGCGGAGCGAAGGAATATTGCGATTCGACGAATTTCAGCTGCCGTGAGCCGACATCGGCTCTTGTCTGCACGCCTGCTTCAAAACGCTGTGAAAGCAATGTGGTGATGATCTGCAACGGCACCGGGTGGCAGGTGTACGAGGCGTGTGTATCACCGCAGACATGCGATCAGCTCACCGGCACATGCGTGCGCAATCCGGAATGCACGACGGGATCGAAAAAGTGTGATGACGACTTGAGCCGTGTCCTGTCATGCGTAGACGGCTTTTGGGCAGTCGACAAGACATGTACCGGCGGGCAGTGCAACCCGGACGATATCTCGTGTATCGTGGGATGCAAGGAAGGGGCGCGCAAATGCAGCGATACAAGGCACTTGCTCAAGTGCATTCAGAACCGCTGGATGCCAGACCAGACTTGCGGCACCAACGAGTATTGCAACGCAGAAAAGGCATCGTGTGTAAAGACGCCCGAATGTGTGAACGGGACCTCGGCCTGTGATTTGACCGGCAAATATGTCAAATTCTGCGAAAATGAAGAATGGCGCCAAGATACTTGCGCGGCCGGCAAGGAGTGTGTGAACGGTCAATGTATCAAGTCCGTATATCGCGAATGCACGGACGCAACCTATAGTTGCAAAGGAGCGGTGCTTCGTCAGTGCAAAGACAACGTCTGGGTCGAGATCAAGGAATGTTCTGGGGCGAAGCCGATGTGCAGCGCCACCAAAGGCGATTGCGTGGACAGCTGTGACGAAGGCGCTTTGAAATGCAGCAGCACACGCAAGACGCTGATGGTCTGCAAGGATAACGCCTGGGTCGAGGA
>JAFZFY010000351.1 GCA_017555665.1 Pseudomonadota bacterium
AGGTGCAGACTATCTTGATTTGCTTATACAACAAGAACGTACTTTTGGCATCAATGAATATATCTACCAAGAATTACTTCAGGGAGCGCGCGATGAAAAGGAGTTTGTAACACTCAGAGAATATCTTTCCGAGCTCCCGATATATTCTTTGAGGTTTGGCCTCCAATCTTTTGAAAACGCTGCGAGACTGAATTTTCGTTGCAGACGTAAAGGAATCACAATCCGCAGTACTGTAGATCTATTAATCGCAGAAACGGCCATAGAAAATGACCTCATTTTACTGCATGATGATCAGGATTATGTAAATCTTGGAAAAGCTATTCCAGAACTCCATTTATATCAATCCATAAGCAGAACAAACTATTAAGGCATCGTGAACGATCCGAACGACTGGGCACGCGAGCACGATTACCCCAGGTATATTCTCGATCTGGTCTTGCGCATCATCGAACTGAGTGTGCGAACCGTCGAGATCGTGAAGGGGTTGCCAGATCTGGCGATTTAGCAGTGCGCGCCCCGTTACGCTTGACTTTAACCGTGGGGCTAGCGCTTAACGCGTGCCCCATGGTATTGGCACAGAGCAGTCTCTCCTGTGCTTGCGTCATCTAACGAACACCGCTATAATGACCAATAGTCATGCGTATGGGGCGCATGGAAGTAATTAGGAGGCGACAATGGGAGCTCAGACAGTCAGTATTTCGTTAGACCTGCCAGATGATTGTGCAATTGAGTCATTGCAGTCTCAATTACTTCAATATGCCCGTCATTTGATTCAAAGCGACAACTATCGCAAAAAGCAGTATGCGCATGAAGAGTTATGCGGCATTCTTAAACAAAAAACGGATCAGCAGGAACTCATTGACGATTATCTCAAGGAGAAATTTCATTCATGAAACTATTTCTCGATACCAATGTCATCCTTGAGTATCTCGAAGCAAGAAGTGAATATCTATATGTCAAACGCATTTTCGACGCCATAGAAGACGGCAGCCATGAAGCATATATATCCACGGGTAGCGTATACACCTTAACCTATTTAATTCTATCTGCACTAAAAAGAAACCAGATTTATCGTCCTGAACAAATCATCGAAAGCAGAAAGATTCTCAATAATATCACGCACCTGGTACACGTTATAGACTTGAAACATGAATCAATTGTATTTGCAATCAATGATAATCAATTTACTGATTTAGAAGATAGCTACCAGTATCGATGTGCATTAGAACACGCATGCGAATTTTTGATTACAATTAATACCAAGGATTATAAGAATACCAATAATAATGTTATACGCATCTTATCTCCAAGACAATTTGTAGAAAGTGTTTTGTAGAACGAATACATCGTCAATGGCCGCGTATTGCGTCAGCAATAGCGGCTTTGCGCGGGCGTATCGGCCAACGGCCGATAGCCGCGCCACATACCATTCACCTCATTCAAAGCCGAAAAATGCTTTCAGCCCATTTACTTCTTTTAAATCTTCAACCGTAAATTCATAGTGCGCTGCCGCAGAAAGCGTCACCACGCGCTCAAGAAATGCATCATAAGGCAGACTGAGCCATTCTTCGGGGACTTCAGTGCGAATGGTGCCGCCATCATTATGGCCGCCGCCCCACCACCAGGCTTCGTCCAGCTCGGCTTCAAACATGCCATCATCTTTTTTATTAAAACAATACCAAGATGCCCATTCGTTCATGCCTTCGATTTCTTTGCCGCACTCTCGATGTGGCACGGAATGTCTTTTTTCGGAATAGCCGGGTTCACCTTTCTCGGCACTGAGCCTGTAAATCCAAATCTTATCGATATCTTTGGGCACACGAGCAATCCGGATATCGCCAGACTGATAAATCCGTTTCCGCGTGCCAGGCACGCGATTCTCTTCCTTCATCATATCAAAAAGAAACTTTATGGATTTATGATTCTTATCTTCAGTACTTTTATCCAAACCGAGTGCTTTCAATTCCGATTTAAATTCATCGCGATCAAACGAGCAATAACTGATCTTATGATTTGTATAAACATATAGTGTGGCAACTTGTTTTTCTTTATAATAAATTTCGTATTGTTCCTTCAAGTAGCACATATTTTCTCTCCCTTTTGTTGATGAACAGTTTTGCTACCCACGCCCCTGCGTTTCGCAGCACATGCTATCCATCCGCCATATTACGCCTTTACTTGAAATCATCAAGCCCACAAATACTGGATATATACAAAAATGGCGTGCATGACACACGCCATACACGCCAATATCATTTAAGCATTTAGGCTATTTTTCGGCTTTCTGCCGCGTTTGGGCGGTTCTGCTTCCGGCTGCATGATTTTAATGGTCTGGCACCCCGGGCCATGAAGCGTACTTCGGCCATTGCCGAGCCTTTCGACCGTGATATGCGTCATGATTGTCTCACGCGCGCGATCCACGTGCGTAATCAACCCCACAAGGCGTTCGCGTCTGGCATCCCCAAGGTTCTGCAGCATCGTCAATGCCGTGTCGAGCGTCTGGTCATCCAATGTGCCCAAACCTTCATCAATGAACAGCGATTCAATCGCCACATTATTGCTTGCCATTTCCGAAAGCGCGAGTGCGAGCGCAAGGCTCAAACAGAATTTCTCGCCACCAGACAAATTCTGTGCCGTACGCGGTTTGCCAGTCTGATAATCCATCACCATAAACCCGAGGCTCTGATCATCACTGTTCTTGCGCACAAGCTCAAAACGCGGCATCAATTTTTTATCTTGCAGATAGCGATTGGCATTGCGCAAAAGTGTATTAAACGTCACGCCCTGCGCAAATTTTCTGAATTTTGCGCCATCCCCCTGCCCGATATATTTTTTCAAAGTATTCCAGCGATCAAATTCAGCTTCCGCGCGGCGCAACGCATCAGAAAGCCCTTTTAACTTTTCTTTATCTTTGTTGTGCGCCTCAAGCGTCTGAATGATAATGCCGATATTCGTCGTCAGTTCTTGCATCCGCGCATCTTTTTCATGCTTTTCGGCTTCAAGTTCAGACTTTTGGCGAGTGGTAAGCGGGTTTTGATGCAGTTCAGAAAGGACCTTGCCGGCCTCTGTTGCGCGCGAACGGATATCATTCCCAGTCTTATCGAGGTGATCTGCCTGCGCTCTGAGCGCTTTTAAGTCACGCTCGGGCAAACGCGCATCGCAGAACGTTGCGACATCTTCAAAATTCTGTTTTTTCAATGCCTCCGCAAGCGCGTTCTTGGAATCGCTGACAGTCTGTTGCCAGCTTTCAACGGTCTTTTGGCGCACAGCAATGCCCGATTCAAGTTTAGCACAATCGGATACAGCCCGCGTCAAGGCTTCTGCCGCATTCTGATGCCTGCGCTCAGCCTGCGCTTCCACCTGCTTAAGCTCGTTTTCTTCGGCATCGACATTTCGGTCGCCAAACAACGTCCGAATTTCCGCAAGCTTATCATTGACCTGACCTTCTTTAACACTCACTTCGGCTTTTTGTTTATCGATGTGTTTATGAATTTCTTCAGATCGCGCTTGAAGTGTCTGAACTTCGGTCTGCTTCTTTGCAAACAGGTCTTTCAATTCTTCGCGAAGCGGCAACGCACGCTTCCAGTCATTATGGCGTTTCGCAAGCCTTTCGCAGACTTTTGCAGCAAGCGCAATGTCTGTTGCAGACTCATCATATTTTTCAATCAACTGGTTAAATCCAGCAAACAACGCCGCCTGATGCGCCTGACAATCGTTCAAGCTATCAAGTTTTTCTGAACAACTGTTTTGCGCCATCTCAGCTGCATGCTGCAAAGTCTTTACGGCTTCGCTGAGCATATCGAGCGCCAGCTGGCTTTTACGCGCATGATCCACAGATGTTTCCATGGCTTCTTTGGCCTTTCGGATCGCTCTGATCTGCGCTTCGAGCGCGTTAATCTTCTGATCCACAGCCGAAACCTGAGGCGTTTCATGTTCGCAATAGGGATGGCTTATCGCGCCACACAACGGACAGGGCTTGCCTTCTTCGAGTTCAAGACGCTTGCTGGCATAATCGGCAATCATCTGAACCGCAGATTTTTCGCGCAAAAGGCCGTCTTTTATCTCTTCAAAATCGACAAGACTGTGACCGTCCAAAGCTTCTTCATAAGCCTTGCGGAAAACTTCCGCCTTCTGTTTGTCATCCTCTTGAACCAAACGCGCTTCATCTACTTTTTTCAAACCGGCAGCCAAATCTTTTTCAGCCTTGAGCTGCTCTTTTTGCGCTTTTTTGAGTGCGAGATCAGCCTTTTGAATTTCTTCGTCGCCAGCAAGCAAGTGCTTTCGCCGTTCATCGATGACTGGATAATCGGCTAGCAACTGCTCATCGATGGCATTATCCCTAAAATACACATCCGCATTTGATAGGCGTTTTTCGAGTATAGCAGCTTCTGCTTTTGCTTCATTCAATTTAGCTTCGTTTCGAGCATGATCGCTTTCGAGCTGGCTGAGGTTTTCCGAGAGTTCTTTAAATTCATGCCGTTTTGCTTTGAGTTCGATCTGAAGTTGGCGCACTTTGTCAAACAGTGGCTGGCTTTCCTCACGCGCTTTGTGCGCGGCTTCGAGCGCAGTTTTAGTCACAGTGACCAGATCTCTGCACTCCGCCTGCTTTGCCTTAACCTCGGGCAGCGAAGCCTGCATTTTTTCAAGACCTTCCGTTTCTTTTTGAAGCTCCTTGTTATTCAGAACATGCTGATCATAGACATGCCCGATCTGCGCGGCGCGTTCGCCTTTTTCGAGCACAATTCGCTTCGGCTCAAATTCAGCCGTTTCGCGATCATGCGCGACGCGCTCTGCTTCGATATCGGCAACGCGCTTGGCCGCAGCAGCTTCTTTTTCAAGCCAGTTCAGCTCGGCATTGAGGCGATCAATCTCCGTCTTGAGCACTTGAACTTCCGCTTCATGCAGCAGTTTATCAGCCTGTTTCTGCGCGACCTGTTCATCCGACAGCAGCTCCACGCCTTCGACAGCCTGCTTTGCCAAATCGCGTTTTTTCTCTTCCTCGGATGCACGTTCAAAAGCTCTTTTGGATAGTTTTGTATAAATATCTGTCCCCGTGAGTTGTTCCAGAATCTTGGCGCGGTCGTCATCTCTTGCGCTCATAAATTCCGAAAACTTGCCCTGTTCGAGCAAAACGGCCTTCGTAAACTGCTCATAGCTGAGCTTGATAAGGTTCTGAATCGCCTCATCCATGCAGGATGGTTTCGTTTCAAGGATGATATCGCCAGCCTCGGTCAATTCGCATAGCTCGCGCTTATACTCATTGAGATTGCCATTTCTATTGATTTCCTGGGACCATCGTGCGCGATAACGCGCCTGCCCCAAACTGAACGTCACTTCAGCAGAACAAAACTTCGTGCCCTGAGACATCAGGCCATTCGAGCTTTTGTTCACTTTTTCCAAGCGAGAGGTGCGACCATAAAGCGCCAACGTGATGCCATCAAGTATTGTGGTCTTGCCGCTGCCCGTAGGGCCCCAGATCAAAAACAGATTGTTTCTGCGGAAATCTCCTACGGTCAGATCAATTTCATGCGTGCCATACAACGAGTTGAGATTCTGAATCCTAATCTTTTCAATGCGCATATCTTACCTCACTATTCTTAAAAATTATGGATGTTTCCCAATCAAACTTCACGCAGCACAAGCTCAAGAAGCTCATTATAAGTGCTGATCAGAACCGGACG
>JAFZFY010000352.1 GCA_017555665.1 Pseudomonadota bacterium
GCTACAACACCGGTTGGGGCGGCGGCGGCGGCACCGATATCCGTCTCCTCAAAGACGACCTCTATAACCGCGTCATCGTCGCTGGCGGCGGCGGCGGCGGTGCCCTCTGCTACTATTCGACGGTTGCGTCCTACAAGGGCAACGGCGGTTACGGCGGCGGCGTTACAGGCGGCTCGGCAACGGGCGACACCAACCTCGTTGTGACTTATGCGGGTGCCACGCAGACATCGGGCTATAAGTTCGGTATCGGACAGGATGCCTACAACCGCTATCAGTGCGGCGGCGTGCCTTACGGCGGCGGCGGCGGCGGCTGGTATGGCGGCTACGCTCGCGATGTCAGCACTTACGCTCAGGGCACGGCGGGCTCCGGCGGCTCCGGCTATGTCAATACATCCTCATCGTCGAAACCCAGCGGCTATGCGCTGACTTCTGCCGATTACTTCCTGAGCTCGACGAAGCTCATTGGCGGCAACGCAGCCATGCCGTCCACGAACGGCGGCACCGAAACAGGTCACCAGGGCAACGGTTACGCCATCATCACGCTCAACGATTGATGACTGAAGCGTAAACAGGCAAGCAAACCCACAGTCGCCCTCCCCATCGGGGAGGGCGACGCGTTTGCACCCGTTTAAAACGCGATGCTTATCAAACAAAGCCAAGGGGGACTGTTACGGCAAGTCTTGAAGCTCACAACGCATTGAAAATGCTTGCCCATTCATGTCATACGGTGGCAGCCATACGACTGCCACAAGCCCTCAGATCCACGACCATTCGAGCATGCGATCTATCGGCATGCCCTCGGAGCCGCTACGACAATTCGAGCATGCGCTCTATCGGACGAACGGCCGCAGCCATCAGTTCAGGATCCATCTCGATCTCAAAGCCGCGTCCTTTCAGGCAGTCGAGCACATTTTCAAGCGTGATCTTCTTCATGTTTTTGCACACAAGTTTTGGCTCGATGCCATAGAACTTTCGATCAGGGAATGCACAGGAAAGGCGATAAATCATGCCGCATTCCGTCCCCACGATAAACTCGCGGGCATCGGATTTTTCCACGAATTTGAGCATGCCCGCCGTCGAAAGCGCGGCATCCGCAAGCGCGACGATTTCAGGCTGGCATTCGAGATGAACCATGAGCGGCGCGCGCGGATGCGCTTCCCGTGCGGCTTTGATCATGTCTGGCGCGATCCTGTGGTGGACCGGGCAGCATCCAGGCCAGAGATCCATCTTCATCCCAAGCCGATTGTTCAGGTTTGCCCCCAAGTTCTGATCCGGCAAAAACATAATCGGACGCTCTGATCCGAGTTTGGTCACGATACGCTCGGCATTTCCCGATGTCACGCAAACATCGACAAGCGCTTTCGTCTCTGCGGTCGTGTTCACATACGCCACGAGCAGATGATCCGGGTGCCCCGCCTTATACGCGCGAATCTTCTCAGGATCGCACATATCTGCCATCAGGCAGCCAGCATCTTTCGCGGGCATCAGCACGCGCGCCCCCGGCGAGAGCAGCTTTGCCGTCTCCCCCATAAAGCGAACGCCGCAAAAAATGATCGTCTCCGCAGAATTATCTTTCGCCTTGCGGCTCAGTTCGAGCGAATCACCGCAAAAATCCGCGATATCCTGTACCGCCGCATCCACATAGTTGTGCGCGAGTATCGTCGCGCCCATTCGCGCCTTCAGCTCAAGTATCTCTTCCTGTATCGCGTTCATCCTTCCGCACCCTCCCAAAACACCTGGCTACGCAGTCCGAAAGAAGCTCCCAGCCGGCGAGCCATTGCGTATATAAAAGCCCCGCGCGCCCTCCAAAAGCCGCCGCACACGGCACATGATGGCGCGAGATCAGGCTCAAACTCATTCCACAGAGTCGCTCACATCGCGATTCACCAGTATCGAGACGTAATTCTTCCCCATCAGGTCGTTCAGCCACGACTCGATAAGCCGCTGGCTCTCACGCATCGCGATATTTTCCCGGCACTGATCCTTCGCACGCTTCCAAGTTTCAGATTCGCCTTCAGTCACGTCGTCGGCGATGATCACATGATAGCCCGCGCTCGTCGTGATCAAAGGCGCGATCTCGCCTTTTTTCAGCGCAAAGACCGGTGCAAAATCACGCGTGAGATCGCCCGGCGAGAACGCCCCCAGCACGCCGTCTCGCTCCGCGCTTCGCCCCGTCGAATACTGATGCACATACGCCACAAAGTCCTCAGGATGCGCGGACACCAGCTTGTGGACGCCTTCCGCATACTGTTTATGCGCGCTGTCGAGGCTGTTCCACCACACGTCATTGAGAGCCCTTCCGGCTTCAGTCGTCAGCCCAGCCACGCTGTCCACGCCCAGTTCCGGGATCATGATCTGTCGAAGCGTCACCGTCACGCTGTTCTCGGCATCGGGCGCTTTCTCCTGCGCGCACGCGATCACATCCGCTTCGGAAGGCGCGATCTGCCCCGCGAGCTCGCTGCGGATCACGAACTGCGCCTCGATCTCGCTGCGCATATAGGCGCGATAAGCGTTCCAGTCCAGGCCTTCCTGCGCGAGCATCGCCTTGTAATCCTCTTCGCCATGCCCCGACTGCCGATACATCTCCTGCATCTGCATATCGACTTCGCGATCGCCCACAACGATGCTGTTTTTCTTCGCCTGACGCGCGATCAGACGGACCTGCACGAGTTCTTTCACCAGCGCCTCTAACGCCTCTTCCCGATCATACGCGCTGTCGAGATCGCTCAGATCCTTGCCTTTCACCGCGTAACGCAGCTTGCCCTCGCTACGGATATCATTCAGCGTGATGACATCATCGCCGACCACTGCCGCAATACGCTCTATTGTCTCCGCATGCCCTGCACACGGTATGACCAGTGCCGACAACACGCCGGCCAGTATCCATTTCTTCATGACTTTTTCCTGAACAAAGCATTCCCCCCGAACGCGCATCTATATACGTTAGCCCCTTATTTTTCAAGCATTTTTGGAGCCGCGCTATGGCGTGCGCCATACGCGCGGCATGGCGCCGGCTATCGTCCTCACGACGATACGCCGGCGCAAATTCGCTTGCAGTTACACGCCCTCTGCGTTTATACGCCCTCAACACCAGCCGAATCTATTCGACGTCAATCCATTACACACGCGTGCCCCGCAGGCACCGGCATTCGCGATACACGGCACCCCCAATCCGAACCGTTATCCTGCACTGGCACACGGCAACTGCACAAAGGCCGTCACATGGACCTGCACTCGATCTACAACATCTTTCTCATCGTCATGACAGCCATCGCTGTCATCGTTTTCATTTCGCTTTTCTTTGTCAATGCCGGATACGGCATGTTCCAAACAAAAAAATGGGGGCCATCGATCAACAACAAGGTCGGCTGGGTCCTCATGGAATGCCCCGTATTCATCCTCATGCTTGTGCTCTTCCTGCTGTCTGAACGCACGAGCAACATCGCCTGCATCGCGATGCTCGCCATCTTTGAGCTGCACTATTTCCAGCGAGCTTTTGTCTTTCCAATGCTCATAAAAGGCAAAAAGACGATGCCGCTCTCGATCATCGCCATGGGCTTCATCTTCAACACCCTCAATGCATTGATGCAGGCGGGCTGGCTCTTTTATATCTCTCCAGCCACACAATACACGGCGGAATGGCTCACCACGCCGCAGTTCATCATCGGCACCGTGATCTTTGCCATCGGCATGGCGATCAACCTTCACTCGGATCACGTCATCCGCACGCTCCGCAAACCCGGCGATACGTCTTATCATTTCCCGACTCGCGGCATGTACCGTTACGTCACGAGCGGCAACTACTTCGGCGAATGCCTGGAATGGCTAGGTTTTGCCTGCCTCACATGGTCGTGGGCCGGGCTCGTCTTTTTCATCTGGACGTTCGCAAACCTCGCACCGCGTGCCAAACGCCTCAATGATCAGTACAAGAAACAATTCCCAGAAGAATTCTCACAAACGAACCCTAAAGCACTGATTCCATTCGTTTTTTAATACCCAACCACTGTGAACACGGCTTTTTAGGCTTCACCCGCCGCTTACGCGGCGCCCTCTCCGAAAGGAGAGGGCGTGGATTCGATAACGCTCCCCCTTGTTGGTGTCCCTAAAGGCCGGTATCTCCACGCTCGCAGGACATAGCATTTGACTAAAATCACGCGTGCAGACCCCATCGGATTCAATCACCATTTCGGCTCGACATAGACCATCATCAGGCCATTCTCGCCTTTTACCGTGACCTGCACCTGTTCGCTGTGTCCGTGATCGTCAGCGAGCACGAAACTGAGTTTTGCCCCCGGCGACTGCTTTCGGTAGATCATCGGCAGCCCGCCGAGCTTGATCAGCGAGCCGTCTGCAAGCGAGTTCATATAAACACTCGTGTTTGGAGGGACTGTACGCGACGCGATCACGACATCCACGCCATCTGTTGCGGCAGGCACGAGTTCGGGCAGCGCAAACAGATCCACAGGCTCGCTGTACTGCGCCACACGATATGTCACGAACATCGCGCCCACGAGCAACAGCACGCCCACGAGCGCAAAGAGGAGCCACGGGTGATTCACTTTGGGCCCTCCAGAACGGCGTTTTCGCCCCGGCTTGACCGTCGGCCCAGGTTCAAACCAGACCTTGTCAGCGCGCGCCGCCTGCTCGCGATCGCCAGCCGAACATTGCGCGGCAAAAGCATCGAGGAACGCCTGCGCCGAATCGCGCTTCGGATGCACAAGCTCATCCATGACGACATCGCAGAGTTCATCGGAGATCTCGACACGTGACGAAAGCAGTGCTGGCTTGGCCTGCATCAGTGCAAGCGCCGCCTCCCCCAGGCCCTCCTCGTTAAAATACGGATGCTGTCCGCACAACGCCTCATAGATGACAGCCGCCAGCCCGTAGATATCGGGGCAGACATCCTCCGGGGGTTCCGGAATTTCAAGCCCAGTGGCGATCACTTTCGCATCTGCACGCGCTTCGCCAGCATTCTCATTCGCTTCATCCTTCAGAAGTTCAGACACGTCCGAGCCGGCATCTTCCGGGTGTTCCGCGCCCTTAGCTTCAGGCGTGTCCTTAGCTTCAGGCGTGTCCGGCTCATCCGGCGCATCGACAACCAACACATCCGACAGGGAGATATCCTGAACAGAGGGCGTTTCGCCGGCATCGCCCACACGACCTTCCGAGCGCGCCTCCTCCCGGCTCCCATCCGCCGCCTCAGCCCCGTCGGATGCGCCCTGCTTCGAATCCGCCTGATCCTGTGTTTCTGAGGATTTTTCGCGATCCTGCTTCGCCGTGACCGATGCATTATCCGAGTCTTGTCGGACACTGACGCGGGCATTGCGACCATATTCCCAGGGAGGGATATGCCGAACGAGCGCGTTCGAGACCGTAATGTTCCGAAGCGCAAGGATCTCGGATCTGAACAGCCCTATGCCAAGCGGCCCGGTGACGATCTCGAAACGTTTTTCATCGACAACAAAGATATTCTCACTGGTCAGACATAAGTTTTCAAAGCCAGCGCGATGCGCGGAAACGATGATGTTCGCGAGCTGTTCGAGCAAGCGGAGTGCCTGCCAGGGCGCAAGCGGACCATGCGCGCCTAGCCAGGTGCGAAGCGAGGGCGCATCGATATAGTCCGTCACGACGAAGGAATGCCCCTCGCTGGCGCCGTAATCGAGCACGCGCAGGACATGCGGCTCTGTGACCGCACGGTTCTTGAGAAGTGCTTCATCAAGCCTGTCCGCAGTCGCCTTCGAGAGCGTCATATCCTCCGCATTCGCCACCATCCAGACGGACATGCGCTGGCCAAACGGCTGTTCCTGCGCCTGATACACCGTCATGAGCGGAAACTTGCGGCTTATCCCGCCAATATCATAGTAATGCTGAAGCGCCAGCGTGGTGCCTTCAAATGAATTCGGCATAATGTGACATCTGATGAATAGAGCAAACGCCCGAATACTTGATCAACGCCACGGGAACCGCCCCATGGCACCGTCTTGGAGCCTATCACACCCACAAAGGTTTCCATAATTTTCGAGCAGAGGGGGGAGCGTCGTATTGGCCGCAGGCCAATAGACGCGCGGGGGGAGACATCCCCCCGAACAAAAAAAATCAAATCCAGCCAAAAACAGTGCGCAATCTGCAAACCTCTGTGTTAAAAAGAAATTTGCTGTTCTATCAGACACGGATAGGAAAAATGGACACGAACAACAAACTTGAAGCTCTGAAACAATTTTACAGCGAGATCGAAGGGAAGAATCACTTTGAGCTGCTGGGCGTCGCGCAAGATGCAGACGATGCCGCAATACGAAGTGCCTATTTCGGTCAGATGAAGAAATACGGTGCGGATTATTTTCATCACGTCACCGATCCCGAGTCGCGTAAAGCCGTCGACGAAGTCAACCGTCAGCTCCGGCTCGCCTATGACGCCATCGGGAAGAAATCGAAGCGGGAAGCGTATATCGCATCGCTCAATGGCGAGTCAGAGGCCCCTGCGGACAAGGCCATCGATATTGCGGAAGTATTCGAGGCGGAACAGGCGCTCTCCCAGGCCCGGATCCTCATGGAACGCGGCGAGTTTGGCGTTGCGACCAAGAAACTGGAAAAGGCCAGGAAAATCGACGGAAGCAACACGGAAATCAAGGTCAGGCTTTTCTATGCGCAGTTCATGACGATGACCGTGGATGAACACAACAAACGGAACCCGATCGCCGTCAAGGAGATCCGGGAGACCCTTGAAAATGCTTGCGAAGAGATGCCCAATGCCGGCTATCTCAGATCCTATCTCGGCGACATCGAGAACCTCGAAGGCAATCAGGAAGACGCTGTCAAATGGTACAAGCAGGCACTCAAGATCGAGCCCGACAACCTGACGGCAAAACGGCAGCTCATGCTCATTGAGGAGCGCCAGAACAAAGCGGCGCAGGAACCCGCCCCCACGTCGTTTCTCGACAAGATCAAGGCGCTTTTCCATAAAAAGCTTTAGCAGATCCTCAGGCGTGCTCGAACCCAGACACGGGAGAAAACATTGTTTAGTGATCCACCTGAAATACTGAACAGGAATGAAAATCAGCTTTTTGAGGGGCATCTGCAAACGCCGCAGACCCCCGCGTTGCTCAAAGAGCTGACATTTCAGCTGACGATCACTCGCGCCATGCTCAAGACCGTCGAGCTGGACCAGATCCTCTACATCATCCTGTCGGGTCTGACACACGGGGACGGGCTGAACTTTAACCGGGCAGTGCTAATGCTCGCGTGGGACCGCAGGAACGAGCTGCGCGTGACGCGCAGCGCGGGCCCGGCGAACGGCGAAGAGGCGCACCGCATCTGGGAAGGCGTGAAAGCGGAACGCCTCAATCTCGAAACGCTCTTTGACAGGTACAGCCTCAATGCCGGAGACCCGCAGTACCTCACCACGAAGCTCGTCGGCCTATCCGTCAAGCTCAACGAGGCGAAGGCGCTCGACTCGCTCCAGGCCATGCAGTTCGAGCTCACGGAGATCATCTCGCACTGCGTCGCCACGCGCCAGCCGCTCTTCATCAACGGCATCGAAGCGCGATATCACGACTGGGCAAGCGGCGAATCGATCACGTTCAAGAATTTTGCGTGTGCCCCGATCTTCCTCAACGGCGAAGTCTTTGGCATCATCCTGGTGGACAATTACTTCAATTCGAGGATCATTCACGCAGACGAGCTCAGAGGTCTCAGCGGCGTCGCAAACCTCGCATCCATCGCGCTCGAACGCGCCATGCTCTACAAGCGCCTCAAGGAGATGGCGCAAGTTGACGGTCTCACGGGCGTGTTCAACCGAAGATATTACGAGAAATATCTCCGCGAAGAGTTCATTCGCTCGAAGCGTCTCGAACGCCCGCTCGCGATGATCGTGCTCGACATCGATTTTTTCAAGCAGTGCAACGACACATTCGGGCATGAATGCGGCGACAAGGTGCTGAGGCAGTTCGCGCAGCTGCTTCGCACAAACACACGGGAAGAGGATCTCGTCGCCAGATACGGCGGCGAGGAGTTTGTCGTCCTTCTTATCGGCGGCATCTCGGAAAATGACGCGCTATGCGCCGCCGAAAAGCTTCGTGCGATCGTTGAAAAGACATCGCTTGCGGGGTTTGAGCCGGGCAAGATCACGGTCAGCGCAGGCGTCGGGATCGTCCATCCTACCGACGATTTTGAACAGCTTTTCAAACGCGCAGACGACGCGCTTTATGAGGCCAAACGAGCGGGGCGAAACTGTGTCCGGCTCTACGCCCAATGATCTCAGTTCATGTGATCACGGCATCAGGCGATTCGGCGGATCCCCATCGTGCATGGGCTTCGCGTCGCCCGAGTGTCTTCGCAAAGACAAAAAAGGCCCCGGTCTTTTGACCGAAGCCTTTTATGCATGAACCAGTACAGGCCGTATTATTCCGCAGGTTTGTCCGTGTTGAACTCGAACGGATAATCGATCGCAACCTCGCCACCGTCTTTGGGTGCCGGGAACGTCCACTGATTGACTTTCGTCAGGAGGCAGTTTCCAAACTGTTCATTTTCAATCGTCGATTCAGACTTTGCAATCTCGGATGATTTCACAGCGCCATCGCTTCCCACCACCCATTTAACCATCATTTTGCCTTTCAGATCCGGCGTCGTTTTGAGCGCATCCTCATAGCACAGCTTGATGTCGCCGGTATGCGCACTCACAACAGACTGGACGATCGCTTTATCCATGCGGGCTTCAGCGACATCAGCCGCCGCATTGGCATCCGCAGCCGCATCTTTCACTGCCGCATCTGCCGCGTCCGCCGCAGCATTCGCATCGTCAGCAGCATCTTTCACCGCCGCATCGGCATCTTTTGCAGCCTCAGCCACCGTCGCATCCGCTTCCTTCAGAGCAGCATCCGTCGCATCCGCAGCCGCCTTCACATCACTCTTTGTCGTCCCGCAGCCGCAGATCAGCAGCGCAGCCGCAATCACAAACCATTTTTTCATATCACACCTCTCGTTGACGATTCACAAAAGCCGCAATCGGATCCACACGATCGTCACAATCCTATCACGGTCAAAACCAAAAACTGCACTTACATATCATACACCATAACCAGTGATTGTCACGAACAAAGATAGATTTCATGACACACGGGTTACGCATCAGGTCATATAGCTTTTTAGGCCTCCCCCGCCGCTTTCGCGGCACCCACACCGAAGGGGAGGCGCTTGCGCTCACCCGCTTTATAGGGATCGTCCTCCGAAAACATATTTACATTCAGACACATTATCAAGCAACACGGCTGATTGTGCGATGATATAAGCATCCATCATTCATAGAATTTTATCAAGCCTGACCATGAGCTTCGAATTTATCGCCCCAAAATCGCACAAGAACAATTCAAATACAAGCAAATACAAACAAACACACAGATACATCAAAATAACATCAGCATTTTATAGACACATTCGCCACTTGATTAAAAATTTAGAACCATTTAAACAAACACGACAACAAAGCCTTTCCCCACGCGGTCAGGCTTTGTCACCAGGTGCCCGGCGGACGATTTCTTATATGCAAGGCCTCTGCTCGATCGCGCATCGCAAAGCCCTCCTCCAGATACAGCCTTCCCATTAAGGATCGCCATGCCTGCCAAATTCTACTACTGCGTTCGCTCCCTGATGCACGCCTATCCCTGCGAGACCCTTGAAGAAGCCAGGCGTGTCCTACCGCAGCTCTGTGAAAGATCTCGCCGTGCATACACACGCCTGTTCCACGATGCCGCACAAAAGACAGGCCTGATTTCAGACCATCAGACAGGCATCTATCTCGACAAACATGACCTGCCCAGCTATCTGGAAGCCACGGCCTCACGCAGCACCGGCTGGGCCGTCACACGCCTGTCGGATGACCCATTCCATATTTTTGCGGAATGCCAGGATAACCACCTGAAACGCTTATACTGGGAGATCCGTCCTCAAAGCGGCCGCCATACCGCCCATCCGCCGGCATGCGCGATTATTGAGCATGTCACAGAGCATGAACTTATCGCTTCCGCGCGAAGCTGTTACAGACTCAGTCTCCCCAAAGCCAGCCCCTCCTGAACACGCCATGCCCATCATCCACAAGGCTATGTTCTACGACTGTGGATATGGCGGTGGCCCCCTCCAGGGGGCATATTTGGGGGCAATTCTGTTACCCGTGGTTACGCGCTTCGCGCTCACCCCGGGCTGTACTCTGTCGCCCATCCAGGGCGATAAATATGCAATAAGCTCGTTTTTGACACTGCATTACATATCCACGCTGGCAGAACAGTGCCTGTAGAGATTTGCTGTTTTCTAAGGCTACGAGATTCTAAGGAACTTATTTCACCTGCGCGGCGGGCGGCAGGGGGCGTTCGATTGTGAATCGTAGCCACTCGACAGGCATCATTGGTATAGAACTTTGATCGCAAAGCGATTATCCTTAACCAGTCGTTCAGTCATACGACTTGAAAGCCTGCCCTAAAGAGGAAATTCAGATGAAACGCAACAAGATCAGCCATTCACTTGCCATAGCGTTGACGATGGTCCTGCTTATATCAGGCGGATGCACCGAAGACAGCAAGACCTGCGATCCCAATGAAAAGCCCGAAGGCACATGCGCCTGTATCGCCGGCAACTGGTATTGCGCCCATACATGCAGCGAATCCTCCAAGCCTAGGGAAGATTGTGTCTGCCAAGATTCCGAATGGATTTGCACCCAGCCAGGCTGTGACGATGCTTCAAAGCCCTCGAACGACTGCATATGCAACGGTTCCGAATGGGTCTGCACACAGCCAGGCTGTGACGATGCTTCAAAGCCTTCAGATGACTGCACGTGCAACGGTTCCGAATGGGTTTGCACACAGCCAGGTTGCGATGATGCTTCAAAACCTTCAGACGACTGCACATGTCTTGAAGATCACTGGTTCTGTGATACCCATAGCTGCACAGAAACCGAAAAGCCAAGTGATCACTGCACATGCATAGACAGCGAATGGGTCTGCCAAATCGCATGTCCCAGCGAATGTCCCGATAACTGCACAGACGGCATCTGCAACAAGCCCCCATGCCCAGACGCATGCCCGGATTCATGCGACGCTCAAGGCAAATGCCCATGCCCCGAAGCCTGCCCGACATCATGCGATGACGATTATAAATGCCCAGTGGTTTGCCCGGCTGAATGTCCCAACGACTGCGACGAAAATCAGCAATGCCCGATCAAATGTCCATCTGAATGCCCCAACGACTGCGATGACGAAGGCAAATGTCCCCCCAAATGCCCCGCTGAATGCCCCGATTCCTGCGATGCAAACCTCAAATGCCCCATCGTGTGCCCGAGCGCATGCCCCAATAACTGCGACGACAAAGGCATGTGCCCGTGCCCGAGCACATGCACGACGAACTGTGACAACAATGGCGTCTGCCAATGCCCCTCAAAATGTGCCAAGACATGCAACGAAAATGGCGAGTGCCCCGTCATGTGCGGCTCCGAAACGGTGTCGAGCATCTACTTCCACTTCAAGGAACAGGATGTCCTGATCCCAAGTTTTTCAGCGCGCACATCCGTCAATGTGCCGGTCTATGTCAAGACGAACAAGGCCACCTACACGATTGACGAAGCCCCATGTGCCAAAGATATCGTCCTGAGTTCCTCCGACAAATCCATCATGACGATCAGCAAAGACGGCAAAAACGCCGTCATTAAATCTGTTGCCGCTGGCACCGTCACGGCTTCAGCAAAGATCAAAAACCAGGATCTCACCGCAACGATGACCGTTCACGTCCTCAATCCCGGAAAGCTCAAAGGAAATCTTGCAAACTTCAACACCTCGACCAATAAATATTCCCATCTCTACAAAGTCCCCTATAAACTCAAAAAAACGGGGCGCGTATCACAAGGCTTCGATTATTATAACGGAACATATTTCTTCTTCACGCAACTCTCTGGCAAAGGCAATTTCACAAATAATAATAAATATGAATATGACCGCAAGGGCATCATCGTCATTCCTGTCAATCAGAACGATAGTTCCTTTGCAGACAAAGTCATGACTTTATACAAAGCCGGACACGGCCAGAACCTCACGATCGAGCGCACCGATAACAAGAGTTATATCTGGCTCGGCAACTACGGCTCGTTCAAGAAAGATTCAAAAAATGATGGCTCTGCATATAAAGAAGGCTATTCCTATTCACAGACACTCTGCCGTGTCGAATGGCAGCCCGGAAAAGCCTTCTATCCCGACGAAATCACCGAACATTACTTTTTACCCGCGCTCAGCAGCACCAAGCGTTTCTTCGGCCTCGAAGCCGCGCTTGACCAAAAGAATAACCGCATTGCAGTCCGCGCAAAAAATGATGACGGCAATACTTATATCAAAATTTATAACTTCAAAAACTTCAAAAAGATCGAGCAGAACACGACCGTCACGCTCCCCTATCCAATTACTGAAACGCAGGGCACGACCGATAAATTCGTAAAAGACCAGCACCCCAAAGTCAAAGTCAAAGACCTTTCAAAGCTCGACCCGATCAATGCGTTCTCCAAGAGCGATTTCCCCGTCCAAGGCGTCGAGATCGAAAACGGCATACTCTATGCCATCACCGGCCTTCCCGAAGAACTTGCCAAGCCAGAAGGAAAACATACCTACAAATCAAAGATCACACTCAAGATTTATACATACAACGGCAAAGAGATCGCCACCTATTATTTGCAGACCTCAACCGCAAATAACGGCTACCTCAAAAGTTCCGAACTCGATGATATGGTCAATTTCAAAGAAGACGGCGTTTCCTATTATAGCAATGGCTATTACGAGCCAGAAGGCATCCGCGTCAGCAACGGAAAAGTCTATATCAGCATGACTGTTAAATTCAGTTATACCAATAAAGAAACAGGCCAAGCAGCAACAGCAGCGCGCCAGTTCGTCTTCTCCTATAATCTCGCGGTTTAATATATCATTGGGGCAGACCACATTGTCTGCCCCAACGCACACATATACACACATCGGGCGATCTGCCGCACGCATATCCTTACCCAGCCTTAAATTAATTATGTAGAATCTCAAACCAATTTTGAGATAACATAGATTCTGTTTATCTTCTTTCACATGCTCGGAGGATATATGGACGACCACAAAGCCCCATCTGATCATCATTCCGATACAGATCTCTCGCAGGCCCAAAGTGCGCAAGAGATCTCAGCAAACGCACCAGCGAACGACGAAAGCCCCGATGCTGACGCGCCTGCGAACGATGCAAGCACCGATGCTGACGCGCCTGCGAACGATGCAAGCACCGATGCTGACGCACCTTCGAACGATGCAAAACCGACCGAAACACCTAAAGACGATCCCAAATCCCCCACGGAACTCATCTTTCCGCTCGATTCCAAACCGCCTTTCACGGTATCGGCCATCGCCGCCCTTCAGCACATCCTGGCCATGATACTCTCGGTCATGGCACCGCCGGCAATCGTCGCATCCGCACTCGGACTGCCGCCGGCCACGATCGCCTACATGATCAGCATGTCGTTGTTTTTCGCTGGAATCGGCATCTGGTTCCAGGTCAAGCGCCCCTTTGGCATCGGCTCAGGCATGCTCAGCATACAGGCAACGAGCTTTGTATTCCCCAGCACACTCATCTCACTCGGCACAATGCTACTCAACGACAAAGGCATGTCCTCCGATCAGATGATGGCGACGCTCTTCGGCGCATGCTTCGTCGGCGGCATACTCGTCATGATCTGCAGCCGCCTGATCAAATACCTCAAAAAAGTCATTACGAATACGGTCTCCGGTGTCACCGTGATCATGATCGGCCTCTCGCTCATCCCGCTTGGCGCAGACAAGATGGGCGGCGGCCCCGCCGCACACGCCGCCGGCACCTTCGGCGACCCGCTCGACCTTCTGCTCGGCGCAATCGTCTTTTTCATCATCCTGATATTCAACCGCGCCAAAAACAAATTCCTCCGCATGAGCGCCATCATGCTCGGCATCGCCGCAGGCTTCCTCATCGCCCTTCCGATGGGCAAAGTCGACTGGTCTATCCTCAATCAGCCAATCCATTGGTTCGAATACCCACGCCCATTCTCATTCGGCTTCTTCGGCTTCGATATCGAAGTCATGCTCACGCTCTCGTTCCTGTTTGTCGTCGCGGTCATCGAGGCCATCGGCGATCTCACCGCCACGAGCGTCGTCTCCGAACAGCCGACCGAAGGCAAACTCTTCGAAAGCCGCCTCATGGGCGGCGTCCTCTGCGACGGCCTCATCACCTCAATCGGCGCGGTCTTCGGCTGCTTCCCCGCCGCGACATTCTCCCAGAACAACGGTGTCATTCAGCTTAGCGGCGTCGCAAGCCGCCGCGTCGGTGCCTTCTGCGGCTTCATTTTCCTCATCTTTGCGCTCTTCCCGTTCATCGTCATCCTCTTCCAGCTGCTTCCGGAACCCGTCCTCGGCGGCGCGCTCCTCATCCTGTTCGGCTCGATCGCATGCTCCGGCATCCGCATCCTCGCACAGCAAAAAATCGACCGCCGCGAAGCCCTCGTCATCGCCTCTTCGCTGGGCATCGGCGTCATGGCCATGACCACCCCCGATGCTTTCGCCGCCCTCCCCGGGCCGGTCAAAGTATTCTTCTCCTCACCAATCGTCGCAGGCGGCGTCTCCGCCATGATCATCCACAAATTGCTCTCAATCGGCGCACACCGCAAGACCGCCTGACCTGACGCCCTCACGGCTTCCTCCTTTTTTCTTTTTTTGCAGGGGGAAGCCTCCCCCTGCGCGGCTATGTGCTCGCCTGACGGCTCCGCGCATACGCCGCTACCCCCTCTGGCTACGCCGCTTTCCCCTCTGAATACGCACAAAAAACTTGTGTTTGACCGAACTATGCCATCGACGGGCGTTGTTTCGCTCATGCATTGGGCAGATTTGGAGCGCGTTGTGACCAACTATTAGGTTTTACCTCACTTAGCGGATTGCCGCACAGGTCAAGCTATGATAATATCTGTAGTGGATTTGGGTGCCTTTGGAGTACCCTCTAAACACACGGCTACAGAGAATGGATAACGCAATAAGAAAGGCTCTGTTTAATGAGTGTGAGCATAGACATGGGCACTCACAAAGCCATTTTTTGAGTATTCTGTCGTACTAGGAGGTCATAATGGCTGATTTTGACAGTTGGGTCGAAGCACAGGATTTTCAGATAACGCTTGATGCGCAGGGGAAAATAATTGATTTTTTGAATAATGAAGTCAAAAGGGATAATAAACCAGAAGAGAGAATTCGCCAAAAAATGGTTCAGATTATTCACTCTGAATTTGGCTATCCAGTAGCTAATATTGCATTAGAAGCTCCCATTAGCATGGGACGTGAAATTAAAAGAGCAGACATAGTTGTATATAACTCAGCTCAATCATGTGCAAATAGAGACCAAGGAAATATTATTTTTATTGCAGAAATTAAAGCACCTAATATATTAGAATTCGACGGACAGCTTATATCATACTTAAGTGCCACTTCATCACAAGGTGGTTTTTGGACTAACGGAGATAAAATCGAATTTTTCAGAAAAGACATAAAAACGGGTAATATTATTCATTGGCTTGGAATTCCGAAATATGAACAAGCATGGGATAGTATTGGTAAATACAAAAAGAAAGATCTGATTATCCCAGTAGACTTAAAATTGGCATTTAGAAGGTGTCACAATGCAATTTATAGATCTGGAATAGATTCCGAAGACATTGCACTCGACATGGTTAGAATTATTTTGTCAAAAATTGAGGATGAGGCGAGCATCAGTGATGAGTGTGAATTTCATATTACCCCTGAGGAATTTGCAGATGATAAATCCAGAGATGCTGCATGTCTCAGAGTAAGAAAATTATTCTATTCAGTAAGAGATAGATACAAAGACGTTTTCTCGCCAAGCGAAGACATTACATCATCAAATGCTCAGTTGGCCGTAGTTATATCACAGTTACAGCAATATTCTTTGATTGATTCACCTCATGATGTAATTGGAACAGCGTACGAGATATATGTCGCTTCCCATCTAAAAGGCGAAAGAGGTCAATACTTTACAAATCGTCTTGTTGTCAATATGATGGTAAAAATGTCTTCGCCAACAGAGAATGATATTATCCTTGATCCAGCATGCGGTAGCGGTGGATTCATTTTAACAGCAATGAACTATATTTTTGATAAGATTGACTCGTCAGCAAGAAGTAAAACGTCAAAGGAAATTTTAAAAAGAAATGTAGTACATCAAATATTCGGCGTTGACATTTCACCAAAATTGGTAAAAATTGCAAAAGCCAATATGCTTCTAGGAAAAGACGGACACATTGGTATAGAGCACGCAAATAGCTTGGATAGTATAAGCTGTCTTTCCAATCGATTTAATGAATTGTGTGGCATTGGAAAACCAACAATCATACTAACGAACCCTCCATTTGGCTCAGGTCATGATCTACGAATAAAAGAAGGTAATATCCTCAGTCAATACAAGATAGGACATCAATGGGAAGTCGAGGATGGTATTATTAAATATACAAACAAATTAAATGATCGTCAAGGGGTTGCTCCAGAACTTCTATTTATTGAAAAATGCCTTAACTGGGTATCTGACAATGGTGTTATCGGAATTGTTATGGCAAAAGGACAACTTGATAACAGAGAAGCTTATGCAATACGAAGATATTTATGCGAAAAGACCCAAATTCTCGCCATTGTTAATTTGCATGAAGATACATTTGAGCCTTTCTGTGGCTCCAAAGCCTCGGTTGTTTTTCTTCAAAAAAAATCAAATCCAAACAAAGATTACCGTATTTTTATGGCTATCTCTAAAAAAGTTGGACAAACAAGCAGAGGAGAAGCAATATTTAAAAGGGATTCAGATGGGAAACCAATCATTGTTAATGGCCAACACTTATTAGATGAAGATTTATCTGAAATAGCAAGTGATTTCTTAAGTTTTAAACATGGAAATTTAATAGAGAGTGAATTTAGATACACTATATCATTTTCAGACTTAGATTCTGAATCTCTATCCTTTAACCCTGTACATTATCTGCCACAGCATAATGCTGCATTTAAAAGAGTTATAACAATAGGAGAGTCAGATTCTTTTGAAATACACCGCTTAGGAGATATTGCACGGGTGTTTAATGGGCCAAGATTTAAACGTCCTTATGCTGAATTGGGTGTCACAAGCGGCCCAAACATTAGAAAATATTTCACTGGAACTGCATTAACACAGCTAAATAGTGATAATGTAAAATATTTAGATAGCTCAAAAGCGAATCCACAAGTCAGAAAGCATCTTGATGACTTAACAATATATAAAGGATATATACTTGTCTCGGACTCAGGCACACTCGGAAGGGTAACTTATGCACTATCACAGCATGATGGGCATGTGGCAACCAATAACTTAATTAGAATCGTAATTGATGATGTTCCATTGCGAGGATATGTATTCGAGTTTCTAAAAAGCGAATTAGGACAAAGTTTAATGTTAAAAAACGCCTATGGTACAAACCAGGAACATCTTGAACCTGATATAATAGCTGATATACCGATTCCAATTCCCAAGAGCAGAGATTTAATAGAAGAAATCGGCAATGCCGTTATAACTTCTATAGACGAATTGGAAAAATCTATTCTATCTGGTAATTTTGCCAGAGATCTGCTTTCTGAATCTCTTAAGTAGTTTTTTAGCGTGGCGTATTGCTCGCCACGGATATAGCTAAATGTGAAATGCTTTGTAGTGGCCACAATAAAGCCAAAGGCAAAAGTAACCCATGAGCACAAAAAAGGCGCCTAGCCCAAAGCTAAGCGCCTTTATTCGTCATTATTTGCAATGCTTGGCTGTCTCACCAAGCCGATTCCATTCCCCCCATGATTTGGCTGAGCCGGTCTTGGTTGCGTTTATAGGCGGTTTGCTCAGGCTCCCCAAGCACCCAAATGTAGACGGCAGCAAACGGTTCCAAGATGGCATTGCTGAGGAATTGATCGGCTTTGTCTTGGTCAATGAACAAGTAAGCCTTTTGGGTTAGCTCCACGCCCCTCATGCGTAGAGCCCCCACGCAAAAAAAGGTACCGCGAAATCAGCAGATAAAGTCTGAATAACCTATTTTCTCATCGTCTTCAGCGTCTTCTCATCTGCACATTTCCCGGGTTCCAGGCAATAATCGCCATATTGGCATGTGACATCACCACAGGCGCACCCGGCCTTGAGCCAACACTGCATGCCATCTTCATCCCAATCGCGATTGCACATATAGCCATTCATATACGGCGGAACAAGGGATGCGCCGCACTGGCACCACCCACGCATATCCGCTCTGCTTCTGGCTCCCCACATGGTCTGATCCACACCGCATGCCATCGCCATATAAACCGAATCATATACACACTGGCCGTGATAACACCGGGCAAATTTAGAACACCGCCCATCCCCACATGCACAGCCTTCATCCGCCATGCAATGCCAGCCGTTAAAGGCATACCGCTCAATCCAAGCATCGTTACAGCCGTTATCCACTCTAGACACAACGCATTGATAGCCTTTCATATCCTTGGGCAATACGGGATCATCGCAAAGCGCGGCATGACGATGGGTGACAATATCGAGCCACAAAAGGTTATTCATTCCCATAAGATGCTCTCTGGGCAACGCCTCCTGCGTTTCCTCATTAAAGTAATGATTGATTCCACCAGGTCTGGAAAATTCATACAATCCATATTGAATATATTTGCCATCCACTTTCATGACATCACGTGTGTCAAAACATCTTCCATCGATGCACCACTGCGCTTCAGAACATTTATTATTGCCGCACTTACACGGTGCTTTTTCACAATAAGGCCGCCCAAGTTTCCACACAAAACCATTGGGCAACGGCTTTAAATTGGCGATATCGACGCACTGCCCCTTATAACAGCCGGTATCCGACGCACATGTTTTTCCTTTGCACTCGCATTTTTTGAGCTTAAAATCCCAGGGAATCCTTTTCTCAGAAAGCGTATCCGGCATATCTGCTGTTGTAGAAACTTCAAGAATTTCCATCATCTGCTTTTCTTTCGATTGATCCGCATCCGCCTCAGCTCTCTTCTTTTCGTATTCTGCCCACTCCGCATCTGTCAGTTCCGGACAAAAGTCAAATTTGAGCAAATCTCCAGAAGGATGCGGAATACACGTCACATTCGAGTGTTTTTCAAACCATTCTTTGCCACATCGATATAATTTAGTATCTTGCGCATCATCCTCACTTTCATCATCATCTTCCGGTTTTTTGGCCTTTTTCGTTTCCGTGTGATAGGTCGTATAATCGCTCAGCCAGCCGCCCATCGAGCGTTTACATGCATCATCCACCCCATTCTCATCATCCTCATTCTGTTCATGTTTGATGCATTTCCCATAATAGCACTCGCTGCCGCTTGGACATGGCTTGCCACCGCATTTGCACATATCCTCATAGCAAATCCATACATATCTGTCTTGCCCAAAGCGGATATGACTGTTGCCGCGCAAAGCTGTGTCATCACAAAAAGGATACTGTTCCGACATATGCTCACTTGCTGAAATCAGTGAGGAGTCCGCTTTGATCGGTTCATAGCGATATTGCCCATAATCGTCTTCACTGGATATCAACGTGCAGGAATACCCTTCTTCTTTCGGCGCGGGAATCGGCACCTGGTTATCGCCATAACAATAGATTTTATCGTCGCTGCACTTGATGCCATCATCCATCATGGTATCGCTGAAAAAGCGCTCGTGCAAAGCTTCATTTTGGTAATAAGTGTAGTAGACTGGACAAATCACGCCACCCTTTAGCTGCATGTTTTGAGGTGTTTCATCCTGGGGCGGCGCTGCTTCGGGTGCATTGTCTTTAGGCGGTTCAGCTTCGGGTGCATTGTCTTTAGGCGGTTCAGCCTCAGGTGCACTGTCTTTAGGTAGCACTGCTTCGGCTGCGCTTTCTTTGGGCGTATCCTCAGATGGCGTATTGACTGGCCCCTGTTTTGAACAGCCCGAAAACGCAAGCACAAGCACAAGAATAATATAGTTTTTCATATTTCCTCCTCTCATTTTCAGACATAAAGACAACGCCTATACCCCAAAACCCTACGAGTCATCTGACATCCCCTCAACCAATGATTTATATTGTTGAAAAAGACTGTCCGAAAGATAGATCGTCTGCGCACGCAGGTAATTGACATGTGCCGGAGTAACGATGGAATAAGTCACTTCGCACTGGTCTGGAATTGCCAGAGATATCGCATTTTGGGGAGAAAACCTCAGTTGTTCTTCCGGTAAAACCGTGTATCTTTTCGAATTGACGATGGCAAACCCCACATAGGATTTGCATGAGTCTTCAAAAGTATATTCAAACAGATACTGATTACCATGCCATCTGATCGATTGAATATAGCCCTTTGCTGTCGCCAAACGTGTTTTATCAATACTATCCGTATAGGGATCAGAAAAAAAGCTCTGAATTTTGCGCAACAGCCCGGAGGACTTGACAGGAACAGGCGCATCAAATGGCGGCTTTCCATCCATAATATTGCGTATGGCGGTCAACAGAACGGCGGCATCCTTAGGACGCTTGGAGACATCCGGCGCAAGCATCGACTGCAAAAGCACGAGAACATGCGTGGAGATCCTGATTCTTTTTGCCTCAAATACACCCTCAAACTGCATCTTAAACACTTCGTGCGGAATGTCGTAAGGCGAAACACCGCAGAGAAGGTGCACAGCCGTCGCGCCAAGCGCATAATAGTCAGACTGGATCCGTGACTCCCCCATGAGCTGCTCCGGTGCCATATAGCCATACGTCCCCGCCACAGTCGAAGATTCCGACTGTTTTTGCGGATTAGCCACAGCCCCGAAATCAATCAAGTACACCTCTATATCTCTTTGCATATCATTATACAAAATATTGGATGGCTTGATATCACGATGCAAAACAGGTGGAGCATAACGATTTTGAAGCTCATACAGAATCTTACCAATGCCGTAGAGAATATCAAGCACCTCGCGTTCTGAGAAGATGCGCCCAGAATCGAGCAGGCTCTGAAGGGATGGATAGGGAATATATTCCTGAATCAGATAATTCGCACCATTCAAGGATGTGGCATCCACGTTTTTATAATACTTCGGAATACCACGAACATCTATCGTCTTGAGCGTCTCGGATTCTCTTTGGAAGAGATCCAATTGTTTAAAATTATTATAAAATTTAAGTTCTTTGATCGCGACTTCTGCCCCGCTCCGCAGGTCTTTAGCCAACCAAGTTCGACCGCAAGATCC
>JAFZFY010000353.1 GCA_017555665.1 Pseudomonadota bacterium
AATCGTTTGGATGAAGAAATTGAAAAGGCTGTCTATAGGCTATATGATGTTGAAGATGTGCAACCACTGATTGTGTCTGCGCTGAAAGAGAATCATATTGGCGAGTATTAACTCATCATAGAGGATGAAGCGACTGAAATGTAGTATGCGCGAGGCGTATCCCGCTTGCGGGATAGCCGAGCGCGGCGGCCGTATTGCGGAAGCGATAGGCCGCCGGCCGATGCGTATCGCGAAGCGATAGCGGCGGCATCATTAATATAAAGGCCTCGCACGTGGTAGGGTGATTTGGCTACTTCAGGCAATAGTGATTGTTAGTGATAAATTCGACATCATAATTGCCATTTTTCGGCACTTGAAGCATGATCCACTGCCATTCAAGGGCATCATCCATGGGTTTTCCAGCGCAGAAGCGCGTCTCGGCTGTCATCACTGATTTTCCTGAAACATTGCATGCGCTGCTCAGGACAAACCTACGCCCATGCCCGAAACGCCTGATGTGATCGCCAGAATGGTATCTTTATCAAAATCGATTGCTTCGACCGGTTGTGCGTTAATTCACTACACTGCAAAAATTACGCCCATGTGCTCACCTTGCTCGAAATGTGATTTGAAAAGTTTTTTCTGCTTGCGCGTCGTTTTGGGTTTGGCGTTCGCCTGATGTAACATCCCGCATGATACGCTAGTTTTATGCGTCTTGCGTTCCATGGTAATCCATAATATTATACACTTTCTTGGGGGAATGCAGACGTGGATATGGATAAATCAAGAAATAGGAGGTCTTTATGCGTAGTTTTATTCCAGTATGGATTGCTGTAGTTCTGGCGTTGAATGCATGTACCCCTAAAGGCGCATCTGAGAGTGCTGGTGACGCGGATACCGCGGTGGATTCATCCGCCCAAGAGGCGGTCGCTGCGCCGGAGATAGCTGCGCCGGCGGTCGTTGCACCGGCCGAAGAAGTGAGGATTGCTACGGGCATAAGTGTGGATGTATGCAAGCTGCCCAAGCTTCCGGATGAGGTCGTGCCGTCTGAGCTCGTAAATTCACTTTGGAACTGCCGGGATGAGGGCAGTACACCCATAGAACTTGGGATATCGAATAGGATGTATTTTAGTTCACAAGATTCATTTTTAAGTATATTTCAGATGCAATCTAATCAATTTGCTTCTATGAAAGCATTTATTGATGATAGATTTGAGGATGACGAGCGCAAAGACTTTAAGATGGAAATAGACCAGGTCATGTCTGACCGTTTGGGCTTCGACACAATGAGGGTGACTTATCGATTGGATTCTGAAGAGAATGGCGCGGAGCTGGTTGAGGGTTATTGCTTTAATTACGGGTATGCAGATTATTGCATTGCGGCAAGATGCCGTGGCAGTAGCCTGAATGAATTTAAAGATGCGTTTTTTTTCTAATATGAAACTTGTGACGAAGACCGAAGCTGAGATTGCAAAAGAACAGGAAGAATTGCTTAAGCAGCGAAAAGAACAGTGGAAAAGAAATAATAAAGAGATGATTAAGAATTATGGCGGTGTGCCTAAGCTGCAAATGCAAATTCCCGAGGTCGATGGAAATATGGACAGGCGCATCATTCAAAAAGTGACCAAGCAGCACAGTGGTGAGCTTCGTGCCTGCTACGAAAAGGCATTGGCCAAGACTAAGGGAATCAGCGGCAGGATTGTTGTTAACTGGGAAATCGATGTCAAGGGATCGGTTTCAAAGGCTGAGGTCAAGGAAACGACTGTTGACAATCCAGACGTCGAGAAGTGCTTTACAGAAACTATTAAACATTGGCGCTTCCCATCTCCAAAAGGTGGCGGGACGGTTCAGGTCGATTTTCCGTTTGAGCTTGAGCTTCAGAACGAATTATCTGACAGATAAGGAACGCTTGAAGCTGTGAAATTATGACTCGACAAGGGGGCATGCCCCCTTGTCATATAATGTTGCGCCATTTGCACGATTCCTTAGGGATATCGATTTATAACTGACGCGCGATGATATATTAAATGGGCTCTTTTCTAGGATTTCTGATATGGATTTTCCAGACCTCACTTGTCGCTTTCGCGGTGCCCTCTCCTGTTTTGAGAGGGCGATTGGGTCGCTTGTGCTCACCCATGTTTGAGGTATTCAAAGGATAGTATCTCTACGCCTGCAAGCCTTAATATTTGACGATCTCGAATACGGCCCCTTGGGGGGTAGAGCGTGTGTGCCGGATGATGAGATTTTCAACGGAAGTGCTGGCCAATTCCTGGACGATGCGGGAGAAATCTGCGTCTGAAATCGTGTTCTGTGCAGGATTGAGCTCGATCGCAAGGGCGTTGTCGGCGATCCAGCGCTCGGCGACGTCTTCGACGCCGGGGATGGTTTTGAGCGTCTTTCGGAGCTGCACGAGCGTGTCGGCGTCTGGGAGTGCGGAGAAGATGAGCACGGGTTTGTCGATGAGGTTCGGCGTGTCTTTGGTCTGTACGCGCATGGACATCGCCATGACTGTCGTGGCGAGTTCGGTCGCGATGGCATTTCGAGCGATGGCGCGCGCCATTTCTGCGGATTCGGCGGCTGCTTTACCGGCAATCGCGAGTTCGAGTGACTCGCCAGTGTGAGGCAGGAAGTGGCCGTGGAATGAGCCGGAACATTCGGTGACGTTGTCTTTAGGGAGGCATTGCCAGTCTGTATTGCCATTGAGGACGCTGTGTGTGCCGAAGAGCGATGCGAGCGTGCGCGCGTTCGCGTCGGAGAGCGGGGCCGGTGCGTAGACGGCCGGGCTCAGGCGCGGGGCGGATGCGGCAGATGAATGCACAAGGCTGACACCTTGGCGGTCAAAGAGGGGAAACCACGGCGATTGAGCGACATTGTGGTTTGGCCACCAGGTCTCGGACTGTCCTGCTTCGGTGTCGCTGATTGTGAGGAGGATTGGATCGGCGTATGCGATGCCTGCGGATGACAGGCTGGCAGATAGCGCGAGGGTGGATAAAACAGCAGATATCGGGCGTATATGTGATTTCATGTGGGGTTCCAAAAATTCAGAAGGAGACAGCCGTGTTCTGGAGGCACGGGCATGGTCAGACGAGTATATCACAAAGCGGCCAGAGGAGCGGGGATATTGCGCATGGGGCTGATTCAGCGCAAGGGCGGGGGCGCGGATGTGTCGACGCGGGGCTGTATTTACCAGAAGGAATGACTGGCACGCAAAAATAGTTGTCGTCAAATTTTTGATATGAATATAAAATGACAAAGCGCGTTAGAAATCCCGGCCCGTGATAGGGCTGGAATTTTAGGAGGCTGAAATGTCAGAGAACAAAAAACAGATCAATCCACTGATGATACAGTCTTATTTTGACGGCGAGTTGAAGTCTGACGAACTTGAGGCGATTTCGCACGATGCGCTTGTCCATAGTCAGGAATATGAGGCGATGGATGAGCTTCGGCGTGTGGTTCGGACAGAATCGCGTCTGGCATTGGAGGACATTGACGGCTGTGCGCTTCTGGATGCGATTAACAGCCGGATTGATGCGGATTGTGGGCGTAAGGTTGTTGCGCCGGATCCGCTATCCCTGCCGAAACGCCGGACATCGGCTCAGTTTTTCCGTCGCTGGGCGCCTGCGCTGATCGGCGCGGCGTTATTCCTGCTCAGCGTTCCGGGGCTCGCGCATTGGATCGTTGTCGGCGTGTCAGGGAATTCGGGGGATGCCCCGCAGGTGCCTGCGGTCGTCGTGATCGATAGCAATGCCGCTCATTCGCAGGAGATGGTCAGCTATAAGAAAGCCGATGCTCCCGGCTGTATGAACGGCGTGTATCCGCAGCAGAATGTCGATGCCGTGGTGAATCCGGCTTCGCGTGGCGAGCAGCTTACGGTCGATGAGATGGATGTGGCCTTGCGGCATTTGATTCAGCGCATAGAGACGCTTGAGGAAGTCAACCGAAATAGTGTCGAAACCGGCAAACGCGCGGTGTTTCCTTCGGCAGGCGATTCTGACAATACACTTTGAGTTTTGAGGGCTCAGTTATGGCAAACGACGGTGCAGGTGTTTACACGAGCAGGTTTACAGATGGCCAGATGCAGTTCCAGATTTCGTATGCACGCGGCAAGCTGAATGGGCCGTACCGACGCTGGGCGCAGAATGGTCAGCTTATCCTCGACTGTTTCTATGTCGAGGATGTCAAAGAGGGGCGCAGCAAGCGATATCATGAGAATGGGATCCTTGCGGAAGATGCGTTTTATGTCGATGACAAGCTTGAAGGCGAGTTCACGCAGTTCGATAAAAAGGGCAATCTCATCATGCGAGCAAAGTTCAAGGATGGGCAGATTGTTGAGGATTCGGTTTCAAACAAGTAGATTGGCGCAGATTGCTTAAAAAGCCCCGATTTTTCGGGGCTTTTTTTTAGGTTATGTTTTGCGAGCGTGGAGATGGGGCTGTGTGTGAACCGTGTGGATTGCATATCAATCGTTCTGAGGATGTGATGTGTATTCT
>JAFZFY010000354.1 GCA_017555665.1 Pseudomonadota bacterium
ATGCGGATGAAACAGCATGATGATATGGCTGTGCTTGAAGAGCGCTTTTGTTCCACGGATACTGAAATGTACAGTTGTGAATTTGAAGTCGATCCCTATCGCATGTCGCCGGATAAAGTATATGATAAGATCGAGCGCAAACAGCTTTGGATGTCTATTAAGGAGCAGGAGTCATCGAGTGTTCAGGCGTGTTTGGCTGAAACGCCTGTGCATGCGGATGCTGTAACGCGCACTAAATTATCAAGGATGCGCCGGCAACGCATTTCGCGGTTGCAGACGGCGATGGCAGGCATGATATAAAACCGAGAGATGCTTCAGAATGATTTGAAAAACGTCGAGCCCTTTCTATTCAGAATGGGCTCGACTTATAGCTCTTCGAAAACCTTGAAATTTATGAATCTCAAGATTCAATCAAAACTATATCATAGTTTACTTAACCTGCTCACCAAGTCTACAAACTCAGAGCGGTATTCCTCTTTTTCAATGTTTGGTATCGATTTTAACTGGTTGATGATATTGTTATAAGTTGCCGTTCCTTTGAATGGAGAATCATTCAATATCATGGCGGTTGCTGCAATCGCAGATGCCATATTCATGTTGGCACTCATTTCCTTCTTGACTGCAGCAGAGGTGACTGGCCAGCTCAATTCAGAGCTCACACTGCCATTCGGGTGTTTATATCTGAGTTTGACCGTGGCATATTCATCGCTTTTGACAGTTTCGACTTTTTGATATTTAGATGCCGGCTGGGGAATATCCACAGAAGAGCCTTCTTCTACAATCTCATATAGGATTGTAACCTGGTGTCCGGCACCGATTTCGCCGCCATCTTTGGTATCGTCTGCAAAATCCTCGGCATTGAGTTTGCGCGTTTCATAGCCGAGCTGGCGATATCCCTTGATTTTGGATGGGTTGAAGTCGACTTGGAACTTGACATCTTTGGCGACGACGAACACCGTGGACATGAATTCATCCGAGAGTACTCTTTTGCCTTCGCGAATGCTGTCGAGATAATGGTAACTGCCGTTGCCATAATCAGCCAGGGTTTCGAGTTTGCTATCTTTATAGTTGCCGGTACCGACACCAAGAACAGATAGGAAAATACCGCTGGCGCGCTTTTTCTCAATCAGTGCTTTAAGTTCATTCGTGCTGGTGATGCCGACATTGAGGTCGCCATCCGTCCCCATGATAATTCGGTTATTGCCGCCCTTGATATAATTCTTTTGTGCGACGGCATACGCCATCTGAATGCCGGCTTCGCCATTTGTGACCCCGCTCGCTTCAAAGTAATTTAACGCTTTGAGGATTGTTTTGTGATGGTCACCTGGTACGCCGTCGATAATAAAGCGTTCTCTGCCGGAATAGGTGACAATGGATATTTTGTCCTGTGATGTCAGATTGGGCAACATCGTGACAATAGATGCTTTGATCAAGTCAAGGCGATCTTCGCTACGCATGGATCCGGATATATCCAACAAAAACACGATATTGGATGCAGGGCGTTCTTCTGGCTTGAGTTCGCGGGTTTGGGTGCCAATCAGCATCAGTTTGGTCGCGTCATTCCACGGGCACTTCGATATTTCTGTGGTTACAGAAAACGGTTCACCTGGTTTAGGATTTGGATAATCATATTTAAAGTAATTGATCATCTCTTCGGTGCGGAGATTCATATTTTTCGGCACTCTGCCATGGGATACTGCAGAACGGAAAACTGTATATGCCGCTGTATCGACATCTGCACCGAATGTAGAAAGCGGATTGGTCGCCGTACTCATAAACCGGTTGGGATCAAACTGGCTGTATTCCTCCGTGTTCATGTTTAGATTGGGACTGTCAACGAAACGAATGCCTCCCATGTTAGCTGTGCCGCCTCCGCCGTTTTTAGCTGCGGGCACAGCCATGACGGCTGATTCCATCGCGACTGGTGCTGCCGGCGCTGCTATCCTTGGGCTTGCTGCACCGCGTGAGGGTTTTGCTTTACTGGCAGACTTTTTTGCGCCTCCACCAAGGCCTTTATTTCCGCCTCCACCAGAGAATATATAACTATCATCATAGTCATGATGCGATTCATCTCGAAAGAGGCTATTGAGATTTGTGCCGGATTCGATTTGAGCAATCAGTGTATTGAGCTGCTTTTCGACTTCTGCCGAATGTTCTTCTGAGGCTTTGCCGGGGGTGAGCTCGACTTTGGGGAGTTTGATGTCCCATTTGTCCTTTGTCAGGGGGGCGAATTCGGGGATCACCTCGGCATAAGGCTCAGTATTTTCAGGCACCTGAGGGGTTGCGGCTGTTTCGGGCGCGTTTTCCGTTTGTTCTGGAGATTGCGTGTCTTCTGGCTGAGTATTCGCGTTAGCGGAAGCTTCTTCGTCTGTGAGCTCTGGAGCTGGTAACGTGACCTCTTGGGGTTCCTGTGTCTGAGTCGCTTCTTGGGCAGGTTCCGTCGTTATCTCTGCGGCGGTGTTGGTTTGAGGGGTGCATCCTGTCATCGCGAGCAGTGCTGCGGTAGCTGTGAGCAAATAACGATAGTGTTTCATTTGGAGCTCCCTGGTTATAGGTTCAACGCCAATGCTGAACGCATATATTATGACAGGTTGGAGACGCTTTGAATAGAAGAATTTACTCAATCGATAGGCGAATTCTGAAGTGGTTGAGGATGTGATTTGCTGGCAATAACTGGTAAGGTGTGGGCAAGGGTATGCCGAATTATGAAATTGAACAAATATGAGCTTTTGTAAATGGCTTGTGAAATTTATATAATATATAATTATATGTGTGGTTATACAAAGTGAACCGCCCGCGTATTTGCATTTATTTTGTGGTTAATTGAAATGCTTTCTATACAAATAGCGGGCGGTTAGGCGGCGCGTATCGCCGAAGGCGATAGCGGCGCGATAAGTGTTCATGCGGCGCGTATCGCCGAAGACGATAGCGGCGCGATAAAAATATGAAAATAAAGATATAAAATCTCTATATATTGGAAGATAGATAGAGATATGCCGACCAAGCGAGTATTTGCGCGGCATTGCGGAGGGCATCGTCGTCCGTATGGAAACACGCATTGTGCCAGGCATAACAGGTATCATCGGGCTTTCGTGATCCGACCCAATAGAAAAAGCCGGGGACGCGCTGCATATACTGCGCGAAATCTTCGGTGGCCAGGCAGCTTTCGGTAACGATGGCGGCATCTGGACCGATGGCTTGTGCGGCGGCGGTTTGCGCGATTTGGAACAGGGATTCGTGGTTGATAACGCTCGGGACGGATTCGACGATCTCGAAGTCGGATGTGCATTCGAAGGTCGCCGATGTGGCGGAAACAATGGTTTTGAGCCGTTCGAGCGCGCGTGCGCCGGTGTCGGGATCGAGATAGCGCATGCTGCCGGTCATTTCGACGGTGTCAACGATGAGGTTGTCGGGCGTGCCGCCGTGGATGGAGCAGATCGAGAGCACGAGCGCGCGCATCGGATCGACGTTGCGGCTCGTGACAGTGAGCACGTTCTGTATGATGGCGGCGGCGCAAACAATCGGATCGATGCATTTGTGCGGCATGGAGCCGTGGCCTCCGAGGCCGTGCACGGTAATCTTGAAGTTGATTTTGGCGGCCATGAGTGGGCCGGTTTTGACGACGACTTTGCCGGTCTCGACTTCGGGGCGGTTGTGCAGGCCGAAGACCGCCTGGACGTTGTTCGCTTCAAAGCAGCCTGTGCGAAGGAGCTCGGGCGCGCCGTTTGTCGTCTCTTCGGCTGGCTGAAACAAGAGCAGCACACGGCCATGCCAGGTGTCGCGTGTGCGCGCCAGAAGTGTTGCCGCGCCCAGCAATGAAGCCATGTGGAAGTCGTGCCCGCAGCCGTGTGCTTTGCCTGGCACGAGGCTTTTGTTTGGCGATTCCCAGGCTTCGTTCAGGTCGAGCGCATCGATATCCGATCGAAGCGCGACGCAGCGGTCGCCGGGAAGCCCGTCGATCTTGGCGATCAGGCCGGTGTTCAGGGCGTAGGGCAGGATCTCGACGCCCTCAAGCGCTTCGAGTTCGCGGCGAAGATAGGCTGTCGTCTCGACTTCGTGCCACGAGGTCTCGGGATGCCGGTGAAGATGTATTTTGCAGGCGCGAATATGCTGTTCTTCCGATTCGGTAAGCGTGAGCGCGATCATGACTGAGCCTCGCTTTTCCACATCTCATGAAGCACCATAAAGCGCTCAAGCGGGGCAGAGCCGAATTTGGATAGGCCGTTCTGGATGCGTTCGAGCGATTTTTCTTCCGTGAGATGGTCGGGATTTTTGCTGAAAAAGTTATCGGCATACGTGATGAGCTTTTCTTCGAGTGTTTCGGGGAGAAAGTCACGATGGGGAAGGGGCAGGCCGCCTTCGATGATCTCTTTGGCCGTGAGACCGCTCCCGATATGGCGCTCGCAGACACGCGCGTGACGCGCATAACGGACGGGATCGAGCTGGCGCAGGTAGGCCGCGCCGATCTGCCCATGCTGGATATAAGGCGCGTCGCCAAAACAGCCGATATCCGGCGCGTGCACGCCGATAATCCCGTAATCGTGGAGCATGACCGCTTCGCGCAAAAAAATATAATCGATGGCATCGGCGTATCGGCTCGCGCGTGCAAGCCTTTCTGCCTTTGCGAGCACACATCTGTCGTGTGTGCGCATAATCTCAAGACAGCGTGAACTCGCTTGAAGCTGGATCATTTCTATGTCCTGTGATGCTTGGAGTGGCTTTGGGGGAGCGAGATCGGGGGGCGTGTGCGCTCGTGATCTTGCGTTGACGCGTGCGCAGATGCTGCGTTCTGGGCGTTTTGCAGTCGCGCAAAACATCGTGATATCGGCGGTGACACACCTGCCGCGTGATGCTGCTTTGGAGGCACGAAAAGAAAATGAAGTATCCGCGCGATTAGGCGCGGATATGCATCAGCTGAAGAGATGGACCGAGAATGCGATGCCCAGGATCACGATGAGCGCGATGGCAGCCGCGATGATGATATATTTTTTCTTCATGGCATCGGGGAGGCTGTTCCATTTGTCGAACATGGTCTTGGGCACGGCCTCTTCTGCAACGCGCTGCGCTTCGGCCTTTTCCTGCGCCGCTTTCTCCTTCTGTTCGTCTTCCTCGCGTTCGGCTTCATCTGCGGCTTTGACAAGGGCTTCGATCGGGATCAGCTCGCTGCGCGTATGCGGCTGGACTTCATCGTCGGCAGCTGTCGCATTTTCGGGCACTTCGGCGGTCTCCTCTTCGTCGTCCGGGACCTGGGGCGGCTTGATCTTGGCGACGATATCGCCCAGCGTGGATTCCGGGTCGCCCATCGATTTGAGGAATCCGCGGAGGTCTTCCGCGAATTCATGCGCCGTCTGATAGCGGTCGGCACGGCTTCTCGCGAGCCCCTTGTTGATGATCTTTTCAAGCGCGTCGGGCACGTCATCGTTGATTGACGTGATCGGCGGGACGATGGATTTGCGCACGAGATCGAGGATCTTTGTCTCGATCGGGTCGTTGAACAGCGGGCGCGATGCGAGCATTTCCCAGAGGATGATGCCGACGGCATAGAGGTCGCTGCGGTGGTCGATGCTCTCGCCATAAGCTGCCTCCGGCGAGAGGTAGCTGAACTTGCCCTTGATCAGGCCGGGGACTGTTTTGGAAAGCTGTGATTTGGATTTGACAAGGCCGAAATCCGTGATCTTTACATCACCGTTATAGCCGAGCAGGATATTGGGCGGGCTGATGTCCCTGTGGATCAGGTTGAGCGGCTCGCCATTTTCTCCGGTCACATGATGGGCGTATTCAAGGCCGTCCAGAATCAGTGCGGCGATGCGCACGGCCTCATGGATCGGCAGTTTGAATTTATATTGGTTTGCAAAGTTGAGCAGGTCGCGGAGGTTCATGCCGTCCACGAATTCCATCGAGAGAAACAGCGCGTCATCCATCAGTCCGATCTGGTCGACTCTGACGATATTCGGATGCCGGAGCGCCATGCAGACGGCGGCTTCGTCGATGAACATATTGACGAAATTCGCTTGTCCTGCCAGGCTTGGCAGGATCCTCTTGATCGCCATGATTTCGCCGGTGCTCAGGTTTTTGGCGCGGAAAATCTCCGCCATGCCGCCGACATCGACGCGGTTCAGAATCTCAAACTGTGTGCCTTCCGTTGTCATAGATATATCTCTTTGGGAGAACGATGCTTGAAATGGAACTGTTTTAAGGTCACCTGGCTTCCAGGGCAGACTTCAGTTTGCGGTGCAGCCCGCCGAATGCGCTTCCGCTCATGCCCAGGACGACATCGCCGGGCTTGCAGTTGTCTGCCAGATAGGCGACGATCTCGTCCACATCCGGGATCATCTGCGCATGAACGCCGTTGGCATTGAGATCTTCAACAATCTTCGGGATATTGATCAGCATTTCGGGCGGCAGGTCGTCTTTTTTCCAGGGTGCGCTCAAGATCACTTCGTCACATTCCGCAAGCGCGACGGGATAGTCGTGCTGGAAAACCGCGCGCCTTGAGGTGTTGCTCTTCATCTCGAAGATGCCCCAGATGCGGTTATGCGGATGGCGCGCGCGTATCGCGCGGACCGTTTCTCGCACGGCAGTGGGGTGGTGCGCGAAGTCGTCATAGATCGTGATGTCGTTGACGATGCCGATGAGTTCCTGGCGTTTCTTCACGCCCTGGTAACTGGCGAGTCCGTTGCAGATATCCGTTTCGGAAATGCCGAGTTCCCTTGATATCACGCATGCCGCCGTGAGATTATAGGCGTTATGGTGCCCTGTCAGCGGCGAGACGATATGTGCGACCCGCTTGCCCGTTGCGCGTTCGATGACATTCAGCGAGAGACCGCCGTCATGCGGCTCGACATCCGATGCCGTGTAGTCGCCGTTTCCTTTCAGGCTGAATCCGACCGTTCGGCAACACGCCTGGCGAACGACCCGGCATACATTGGCATCGTCCGCGTTGTAGCAGACAACGCCGTTCGTTCCCATGTCGCGCACAAGCTTTTCAAATACGCCGATGATCTCTTCCAGATCCTGATAGATATCGGCATGGTCGAACTCGATATTATTGATGCACAGCATTGTCGGCGCATAGTGCCAGAATTTGGGCACTTTGTCGAACCATGCCGTGTCGTATTCGTCGCCTTCGATGATGAAATCCGTCCCCTTTCCGCAGTGAGCGCCACAGCCATACGCGAGCACTTCGCCGCCGATAAAGACGGACGGATCGCGCCCTGCTTCGCACAGCACCGCAGCCATCAGAGAACTCGTCGTCGTTTTGCCGTGTGTCCCCGAAATGACGATGCGCTGCGCCGCTATTTTGAGGAAGAAATGATAGAGCGTTTCGGCTTGCGAGAGCGTTGAAAAACCGCGTTCCATCGCGGCAATGCATTCCACGTTCGTGCGTCTGCAGAAATTGCCGACGACGACGAGCGTGTCTGCCGGATCCAGACCGTCCAGATGCGACGCATCCCAGCCTTCGAACGTGCGGATGTGGTATCGCACGAGGATATCGCTCATCGGCGGGTAAAAGCCGGTATCTGATCCGCTGACCTCGTATCCCGATTCACAGAGCAGGACCGCAAGTGCCCCCATGCCCGTGCCGCAGCAGCCGAGCAGGTGAAAACGCTTTGGATTCTCAAGAAATTTGGGGCATTCTCTCTTTTCTGGTGCAGTCATTGCCAACTCCTTTTGTCTGCAAGGACGCCGTCATGGCGCTGGGTGCATAGTCATCTCATAAATGTCATGTTTGGCAAATTTTTGATGTCGTTCTGGGGGCGCGCGCCTATGCCTGACGGCATACGCCGCGCGAGTAATCGCCTATGCGCCGTTGGCGCATACGGCTCGCGGGCGCCGCTATCGGCTTCGCCGATACGCGCCGCCTACAGCGCTTTACTTTTGATATGCCGTTTGATAAAATATGTATCACAAATGGAATGGCTCATATCGGGGGCGTGAGCGTCAAGCTGAGGATTGAGAAATGCCGCAGGAAACATCAAAACAAATGATAGATCATAAACAGGCATCATATTATAATTATGAAAATGCGTCTGAGGGCATCGCCGGATCAGCCTCATTGAATTATCCAGGCCTTGAAGGGAAATATACGATACTGGAAAAGGTGGGGCGCGGGGCACAGGGAACTGTTTTTAAAGCCGAAACGATATCTGGCAGGATTGTTGCCATCAAAGTCTTTGATTTTAGGGAAGCGGAGAGCTGGAAAGATGTCGATCTTCTCAGGCGCGAAGTGGATACACTTAAAAATTTAGATATCTACGGCGTTCCCAAATTTATCGAGTTTATAGAAAAAGAGCCGTATTCCTATCTCGTCGAATCATATATCGAAGGCACTTCGCTCAAGGATATGATTGCGGATGGCTTTGAGCCGACATTTGCTCAGATTGTGGAGATATTCACGCGCGCGATGAATATCTTAAAAAATCTTCATGGCCAGCTGCATCCCGTCATTCATCGCGATATCAAGCCGGGCAATCTGATTGTAAATCTTAAATCAGACGATATCCGCGTATGGATTGTGGATTTCGGCACAGTGGCTGCTGCGCGCCAACGCACGAATGCGAGCACCTTTGCGGGAACTGCGGGTTATTTGGCACCGGAACAGCTCTTTGGCAAGGCAACACCCGCTTCGGATATCTATGCGATGGGCATGACC
>JAFZFY010000355.1 GCA_017555665.1 Pseudomonadota bacterium
CAATTTATCGAGTGCTGATAGGCGATAGCCTTTTCTATAGATAAGTACATCCTTATATATTCTGTCATTATCTTGGCATTCGCGCTCTGTAAGATGATACTTTTCTTTCATATTTGACGGAACTGGTGAAACCCACATAAATGTATTGGGATTCATTTCAAGGATAGAAAATTGGCTGCCTCGTTCAAAGACATAAATTTTGCGCTGAGTTTCTGTCACATTTTCGGATCTTCGCACGGATACAAGCGGTACGGATGGCACAAATGGATCTGCATGAAGTATTTCAACATAAGATGCAAGATCACTCAGATAAATATTGGAAAGCTTATTCAGCGGGTTATTTATATTCATCAATAAAACATAATGAAACTCTGTAATCAGCTCCGAAGCCAGATCCTTGTCGGAAAGAAGGCGCATAAACTGCGATTCATACTGCTTGGCGTATCGGATAATGCCGAGATGATAGTTGTTCTGTAAAATATTATTGATGGCATTTTGAGAATTTGTTTCATGATAATAGATTTCAAACTGCTCATCTGATACTTTAGCAGAAAAGCGCGAAAATGCATCTGCAATGTAGCTTCCCCTGGGGACGGATATCGAAAAACGATTGAGCGTCACGGAAGAGGATTTGTATAAATTCTCAATCGTCTGGACCTGTGCGAGGATCGCACTGGCATACTGAATAAATGTTTCGCCATCTGGCGTCAGTTCCATGCCGCGCGAAGAACGCTCAAAAATCGTGATCCCCAATTCTGCCTCAAGGTCTTTGATCGAGCGGCTCAGATTGGGCTGCGCAATGCGAAGATTCTCAGCTGCCTTGCTGATTGAACCGACTTTCGCGATCTCTACGGCGTATTTCATGTGAATGATGTTCAAATTTGCTCCTTGCCTGGTAAAATGCAGCTGATATTGTCATTCATGGCAATATCGGATTGGCTGTTCAGCCAATCCTTGGTCTGCATTATCACAAATGATATGGGTAGTATATCATTTTTTTATACAGTATCATGTGCTTCTTCGAGACTCAAGCCAGATTGAAAAATGTGAAAACGATTGTCCCGGCAATATGTTGACCGCTATATTGGCTCGAATGCGAAGGTGCTTTTTATACGGGTATATCAAATGCGATATGTTTATTATTCAAAGATTATCATTTTCATAACGTAAAATAGATACTATTACGCGCGTCGGCTCAAATGATTGGGGGATTGAGCCACTGCATAACTCGATTTACAGGAGAAACGTATGAACTACGAAATCGTGGATGGCGTTGACAAACTTGAAGCGGCCATTGGTCGCGTTAGAAAAGCACAGAAGCTTTTTGCCTCCTTTGACCAGAATCAGGTCGATAAAATTTTTCTGGCTGCCGCCACGGCTGCCAATCAGGCGCGTATTCCGCTCGCACAGCTCGCTGTTGAAGAAACAGGTATGGGCGTTGTTGAAGACAAAGTTATCAAGAATCACTTTGCTTCTGAATACATATATAATGCATACAGGAATGCCAAAACATGCGGCGTGATCGAAGAAGACAAAGCATACGGCATTCAGAAAATAGCTGAGCCTATCGGCATCATTGGCGCTGTCATTCCGACGACAAATCCGACTTCTACGGCGATTTTTAAGGCGCTGATTGCCCTCAAGACGCGCAACGGCATCATTATCAGCCCGCATCCCAGGGCCAAAAAATGCACCATTGAAGCGGCTAAAATCGTTCTCGAAGCCGCAGTGAAAGCCGGCGCGCCAGAAGGCATCATTGCATGGATTGATGTTCCGTCGCTTGAAATGACAAACATGGTCATGAAAGAGGCTGATATCATTCTGGCAACAGGCGGCCCGGGCATGGTTAAAGCCGCTTATTCCAGCGGAAAACCGGCGCTTGGTGTCGGTGCAGGCAACACGCCTGCCATTATCGATGAGACCGCAGATATCATTCTCGCTGTCAATTCGGTCATTCATTCCAAGACATTCGACAACGGTATGATCTGCGCTTCCGAGCAGTCCGTCATTGTTCATAAAAATGTTTATGATCAAGTCAAGCAGGAATTCGCAAAACGTGGATGCTATTTCCTTACGCCCGACGAGACCGAAAAAGTCCGCAAGACCATCATCATCAATGGCGCCTTGAATGCAAAAATCGTCGGTCAGAAGGCCGCCAAGATTGCTTCGCTCGCAAATGTCAAAGTCCCTGCGGGCACGAAGATTCTCATCGGTGAAGTCAATAGCGTTGAGCTGTCCGAAGAATTCGCGCATGAAAAATTGTCCCCCGTGCTCGCGATGTACAGGGCTGAGGATATTCAGGATGCTTTCGCAAAGGCTGAACAGCTCATTGCGGATGGCGGTTATGGGCATACGTCCTCGATTTATCTTGATGAGGTCACACAGAAAGATAAAATTTCCGAATTCTCTGCAAGAATGAAGACATGCCGTATTCTGGTCAATACGCCGGCTTCGCAGGGCGGTATCGGTGATTTGTACAATTTCAAGCTTTTGCCTTCGCTCACCCTGGGATGTGGCTCGTGGGGCGGAAACAGCGTTTCTGAAAATGTTGGCATTAAGCAGCTGCTCAATATCAAAACCGTCGCCGAAAGGAGAGAGAATATGCTCTGGTTCCGTGCTCCAGAAAAAGTATATATCAAGAAAGGCTGCCTGCCTGTCGCCTTGTCCGAACTTCGCGATGTGATGGGCAAGAAAAAGGCGTTCATCGTGACCGATAGTTTCCTGTATAAAAATGATTATACAAAACCAGTCACCGATAAGCTCAACGAACTTAATATCCAGCATACGGTTTTCTTTGATGTCGAGCCCGATCCCACGCTCGCCAGCGCAAGAGCCGGTGCGGCGCAGATGACGCTGTTCCAGCCCGATGTCATCATCGCCCTTGGCGGCGGTTCTGCGATGGATGCTGCCAAAATCATGTGGGTGTTGTATGAACATCCGGAAGCCGATTTCATGGATATGGCCATGCGTTTCAGCGATATCCGCAAGAGAATCTATACATTCCCGCGCATGGGGGACAAGGCATACTTTATTGCGATCCCGACATCGGCAGGTACGGGTTCCGAAGTCACGCCGTTTGCCGTGATCACGGACGAGTCCACGCATATCAAATATCCGTTGGCCGATTACGAGCTGATGCCAAATATGGCCATTATCGATGCCGATTTCCACATGACAGCTCCGAAGGGGCTCACGGCGGCATCCGGGATTGATGCCGTGACACATGCTGTCGAAGCCTATGCATCGATGCTTGCCACGGATTATACCGATGGGCTTGCCTTGCGAGCGCTCAAGGTGATCTTCGAATATCTCCCGCGTGCATACGATAATGGCGCGAATGACCCCGTTGCTCGCGAAAAAATGGCAAATGCAGCCACTATGGCAGGTATGGCGTTCGCAAACGCATTCCTTGGCGTCTGTCACTCGATGGCACACAAACTCGGCGCTTTCCATCATATCGCGCATGGCGTTGCCAATGCACTTATGATCTGCGAGGTGTTGCGCTTCAATGCCGCCGAAGTGCCTGTTAAAATGGGAACTTTCTCACAATACGATCACCCGCACACGCTCGCAAGATATGCGGAAATCGCCGATTATCTCGGGCTTGGCGGTAAATCGGATCAGGAAAAACTCGACAATCTCATCAAGGCGATTGAAGAACTCAAAGCCAAAGTTGGCATCAAGCCGACCATCCGTGACTATGTGCCCGATGAAGCTGACTTCCTCGCTCGCCTGGACGAAATGTGTGTCATGGCTTTCGATGATCAGTGCACAGGTGCCAATCCTCGTTACCCGTTGATCGGTGAGATCAAACAGATGTTCCTCAATGCCTACTACGGCAAAACATTTGTTGAGACCGAAACGCCAAACGCTGTATAATACACTGGATTGAGTACGATAAAACTATCTATAAGGAGAAACGTTATGGTAGCACTGGATAGAATGATTGCTGTTCGCAATCGTAAAACTGTATATCGGGACGGCGACAAGTGTATTAAGGTGTTTGACGAGACCTATTCCAAGGCAGACATCTTGAATGAGGCGCTCAATCAGGCTCGTGTTGAAAATATCGGCCTGAATGTCCCCAAAATCCTCGAAGTCGCCATGATCGATGGCAAATGGGCGATCGTTTCTGATTATATCCCCGGCAAGACCTTGGAGGAACTGATGAAGAAAGAGCCTGAAAACAAACAGGCCTATTTTGAACAGTTCGTCGATATTCAGATTCAGATTCTTTCAAAAAAGTGCCCCTTGCTCAATCGCATCAAGGAAAAGATGAACAGCAAGATCAGCATGGCCGATATTGATGCCACCACGCGCTATGAGCTTCATACGCGCCTCAACGGTATGCCCAATGCCGATCAGGTCTGCCACGGTGACTTCGATCCATCCAATGTGATTATTTCCGAAAATGGCCCCTATATTATCGACTGGTCCCATGTCACGCAGGGGAACCCCGAAGCTGATGCGGCAAGGACTTATCTCCGCTTCTGGCTGTCAGGAAATATTCAGGGTGCTGAGAATTACCTCGACACCTTCTGCAAAAAATCGTCGTTTGAAAAGCAGATGATACAGCGCTGGATGCCTATCGTCGCCACGTCGCAGTCTGTAAAAAGCAAGCCCGCAGAGCGAGAATTCTTGCTTTCGTGGGCAAACGTTGTCGAATATCAATGATGCAATAATTTATTGATATTTACTTTGTCGGGCATGACTGTTTCGCACGTCATGCCCGGCGGCCTATGGCAAGCCATACGGCCGCCGGCTGTGCCTATTGCCTGCGGCAATACGTCACAGCACTTCTTTTGGATTTCACGTGTTCCAAACATACAGGAGAAAGGATATGAAAAAAGTTACTGTCTGCATCGGTTCCTCATGCCATCTTAAAGGATCTCGCCAGGTCGTCGAGATGCTTCAGTATTTCATCGCGCAGAACAATCTTGATGACAAGGTTGAGCTCAGTGGCACGTTCTGCATGGGGCAGTGCCAGAAAGGCGTGTGCGTGAATGTTGATGACAATTTCTACTCGGTCACGCCCGATACGGTTAAAGAGTTTTTTGAGAAAGAAATTCTTGCTAAAGTGTAATTATGCTAGACATTAAAGTTTGTGTCGGCAGCTCATGCCACATCAAGGGATCACAGGCTATTGTGCAGATGTTGCAGGATGCCATCGCTGAAAATCATCTCGAGGATAAGATCACGCTGTCGGGAAGTTTCTGTACCGGAAATTGCAACCGAATCGGGGTCACCATCATTGTGGACGAGAAGACGTTTACCGGTGTTATCCCTGAAACATTCAATGATTTCTTCAGGGTTAATGTGCTTAGCCGTGTGTCTCATTAGGAACTGTGAAAAAACTTAAGGATTGTCCTGACAAGGTGGCATGCCGCCTTGTCAGGCAGCGTTAGCCAAGTAAATTTGCACGATTCCTTAGTATTTCAAAATAATCTCCAAACATCTCGCTGCTTTATATGGGGGCTGATATGACAGATTGTCTGGCTTTAAAAAAGTCAAACTGTAAGAATTGTCACAAATGCATCAGGCATTGTCCGGTGAAATCTATTCGCTTCTCTGGTGAACAGGCTCATATTGTTACGGATGAATGCATTTTGTGTGGGCAGTGTTTTGTCGTCTGTCCTCAAAATGCCAAACAGGTGGTGGATGAAACTGAAAAAGTAAAGGTTCTGCTCAATTCCGGCTCCCCGGTAATTGCAAGCGTGGCGCCCTCATTCATTGCCAATTACGAGGGTGTCGGGATTGAGGTGTTGCGCGAAGCCATGAAAAAACTTGGTTTCTACGATGTCGAGGAAACTGCCATCGGCGCGACGATCGTCAAGAATGAATATGAACGGTTGCTTCGAGAGGAGCACAGGGAGATCTTGATTTCCTCATGTTGCCATTCGATCAATCTGTTAATACAAAAATACTTTAAATCTCTTTTGCCTTATCTGGCTGATGTGGTTTCTCCGATGCAGGCGCATTGTCGCGATATCCGCAGGCGCTATCCAGACGCAAAAACTGTCTTTATCGGGCCATGTATTGCCAAAAAAGATGAAGCAGACCATTATTCTGGCATTGTGGATGCCGTCCTGACTTTTGATGAACTCACGGCATGGTTCAGATCAAGAAAGATTGTTCTTGCTAAAAATGCCGAAGCGAATGAAGAGAGCCGTGCCCGATTTTTCCCGACAACTGGCGGTATTCTCAAGACCATGAACTTGGATATGCCAGATTATACCTATCTGGCGATTGATGGAACGGAACAGTGTATCGAGGCCTTGCGGGATATTGAACGCGGTGGGCTAAGAAATTGTTTTATCGAGATGTCTGCATGCAAAGGAAGCTGTATTGGCGGACCCGTTATGGATAAGGAGCGCCGCTCGCCGATACGGGATTATATGTCCGTCGAAAAATATGCCGGTACGAAGGATTTTGAGGTCGTGCAGCCGCCGTTGTCCATGATCAAAAAAGGTTTTACGACCATTCGGCACGACAAGCCGATGCCGACTGAGGCGGAAATTACGGCAATCCTTCATCAGATGAACAAATTTACGCCGATGGATGAGCTGAACTGCGGTTCATGCGGTTATAATACGTGCCGTGAAAAAGCGATTGCCGTGTTCCAAGGGAAAGCTGAAATCACCATGTGCCTGCCTTTTTTAAAAGAACAGGCTGAGAAGTTTACAGACATCATTTTTAAGAATACGCCAAATGGGCTGATTGTTGTCAACGATAAGCTTGAGGTGCAGCAGATCAATACCGCAGCCCAAAATATCCTCAATATTCGTCAGCCTTCGGATGTATTGGGCGCGCCGCTTGTGAGAATTATGGATCCTGTTGATTTCATACAGGTTCTGGATTCTTACAAGGGAATCTATAATTTAAGGAAATTCTTGGCAGAATATCAGCGCTATGTCGATCTGACGATTGTTTACGACAAAGAATGTCATTTGCTCGTTTGTATCATGCGCGATGTAACCACGGAACAAAAAACGCACGATGATAAAGAAGAATTGAGCCGGCATACCATTGAAGTGGCAGACAAAGTTGTCGATAAGCAGATGAGAGTTGTTCAGGAAATTGCTTCACTGCTTGGCGAAACGGTTGCAGAAACAAAGATTGCCCTCTCGAAACTTAAGGAATCCATTAAGCAATGAACGACTTATGTGTAGATATTGGTTACCGGTCGCTGAATCACTTTGGTGAACAACTGTGCGGTGATCACATTGACATCATTGAGCAGAATGAAAATTCTACGGTCATTGTGCTTGCCGATGGCTTGGGAAGCGGGGTCAAGGCGTGCATCCTTTCCACGCTGACTTCCAAAATCATTTCGACAATGGTTGCTGAAGGGCTGTCGCTTGAGGACTGTGTAGAAACAATTGCTGCAACATTGCCTGTCTGTGCGCTCCGTGGGGTGGCGTATTCTACGTTCACCATCATGCATATTATTAATAATGAAACGGCTGAGATTATACAATACGACAATCCAAATGTTATTCTGCTTAGAAATTGCTTGAATTACAAATATCCAACAACTGAGATGACGATTGGCGGTAAGAAAATATATCGTTCATTGATTCGGCTGAAAGAAGACGATATATTTATTCTGATGAGTGACGGTTGTGTGCATGCAGGCATCGGGCATGGCAATTACTTTGGGTGGCGGCGCGAGGACATCGCAACCTATATGGAGACATTTGCACATGTCGGATATACGGCTAAAACGCTTGCCACGATATTGACCGATGAATGCAATCGCCATTATGGCGGATTGCCTGGGGATGATACGACGGCATGTGTGTGCCGGGTGCGCAAGCGTGTGCCCATGAATATGTTGTTTGGCCCGCCGTCAAACCGTGATGACTGTAACCGCATGATGGCGCTTTTCTTTGGAAAGGAGGGCAAGCATATCATCTGTGGTGGCACGACGTCTTCTATCGCAGCCAACTATCTGGGCAAGAAGATCAGAACCAGCCTGAATTTCGATCCTTCGGGGATGCCGCCGATTGCTGAGCTTGATGGCGTTGATCTTGTGACAGAGGGGGTCATTACTGTCAATAAAGTCGTCGAATATGCCAAAGACTATTTGAGCGGAAACGATAATTATGAAAAATGGAGCTTTGGCAACGACGGGGCATCCAGAATTTGTCAGCTTCTGTTTGAAGAGGCGACAGATATTAATTTCTA
>JAFZFY010000356.1 GCA_017555665.1 Pseudomonadota bacterium
CATGCTAAATCTATGGTTTCTGCGATTTTCGTTTGGCGTTTTTGCCGCTTTAATGTATGCAAATGTAGGTGCATTAGTTTCCAAAATTGAAGGAAATTCTGCAAAAAATTCGTTCTACATCGTGCCAAGATCGGCACTTTTGCTTTGGAATTCAAAAAATGAAAAAACTCATCCTTATTCTTTCCGGGCTTATCCTGGCGGCAGGATGCGGTGCCAAGACGCCCGCGCCCGAAAGTGCCACGCAGGAAAATCAGGCATCTGCCGCTTCATCTATCGGAGACCAAGTCATGCTGGACAGTTCCAATCCTTTTGCATCACCGAGCACGCTTCCCTATGGCATGATCGATTTCAGCAAGCTCAAGTCTGAGCATTTTTTGCCGGCAATCGAGGCTGGCATCGCGCAGCAGCGCGCAGAGATCGATGCGATTGCCAATCAGGCCGACGAGCCGACTTTCGATAATACGCTTGTCGCGCTCGAAAAGTCTGGCGAGTTGCTGATGCGCGTCTGGACGGTATTCGAGGGCCTTTCGATCTCGATGAATGACCCGATTCTCGACGAGACCGAACAAAAAGTCGCGCCCCTTATGGCGGCTCAGGAAGACGCGATCCTCCTCAATGACAAGCTTTTCAAACGCGTCGAGGCGCTTTACGAAAAACGTGATCAGCTCGGTCTCGATGCCGAATCGCTTCGCCTTCTCGAAATCTATTATCGCGATTTCGTGCGCGCCGGTGCAAAGCTTTCGCCCGAACAGAAAGCGGAAGTCTCCAAGATTAATGCGGAACTTGCGACACTCAACGCGGAATATGGCCAGAATATCCTCAAGGAAGTCAATGATTCTGCGGTTGTTGTCGATACTGCCGAAGAACTCGCGGGCCTCAGTGAGTCACAGATCAAGGCGGCCGCGCAGGCGGCAAAAGAACGCGGGCTCGAAGGCAAATATCTGCTTGCGCTTCAGAACACGTCCATTCAGCCGATATTGAAGACGATGCAGAACCGCGATCTGCGCAAGAAAATTCACGAAGCCTCACTGAGCCGTGGCATGCGCGGCAACGATTACGACAACCGCGCTCGCGCACTCAAGATCCTCGAGCTGCGCGCCAAACGCGCAGAAATACTGGGTTATGACACGTTCGCGGCTTATGCACTCGAAGACCAGATGGCTTCCAACGTGGCTGCGGTCAACGATATGCTTTTCAAGCTCGTACCTGCGGCAAAGGCAAGTCTCGAACGCGATGCTGCCGAACTTCAGGCGATTATCGATAAGCAAAATGGCGGCTTCAAGCTCGAAGCTTACGACTGGCTTTTCTATTCCGAACAGCTTCGCAAGCAGAAATACGAACTCGATGACGAGGCGCTTTGCCCCTATTTTGAACTCGACAACGTCATTCAGAACGGCTTGTTCTATGCCGCAAACAAGCTTTACGGCATCAAGATGGTCGAGCGTTTTGATATCCCCAAATACAACGATGATGTCCGTGTCTTTGAAGTCTTTGACGAAAATGACAACGCGATCGGCTTGTTCTGGGGCGATTATTATGCGCGCGATTCAAAGCACGGCGGTGCCTGGATGAGCGATTACATCTATCAGTCGAAATTGCTCGATCACAAGCCGGTCGTCGAAAACCAGATCAATATTCCCAAGCCGGCTGCCGGTGAAAAGACGCTTCTCACCTTCGATGAAGTGACGACAATCTTCCACGAGTTTGGTCACGCCATGCACGGGCTTTTCTCGAACGTCCAGTATCAGAAATTCAGCGGCACGAATGTTCCCCGCGATTTTGTTGAATTTCCGTCGCAGTTCAACGAGACTTGGGCAGTTCATCCCGACATCCTTTCACACTATGCCGTCCACTATCAGACTGGCGAGAAAATCCCCCAGGCGTTGCTTGACAAAGTCATCGCGTCGGCCAAGTTCGACCAGGGCTATATGACGACTGAATATCTGGCGGCGTCTATTCTCGATCAAATGTGGCACCAGATGAAGTCCTCAGAAATCGCAGCGATCAGCGTCGATGACTTTGAAAAAGTCGAGCATCAGCTTTTGGATAAAGCCGGGCTTGATCTTCCCATCGCGCCGCCGCGCTATCGCTCGACGTACTTCAACCATGTCTTTGCCACGGGCTATTCCGCGAGTTATTACGCCTATATCTGGGCGGAAGTGCTCGATGCCGATGCCGAACAGTGGTTCAAAGAACACGGCCTTTCGCGCGAAAATGGCGAAGCCTACAAGCAGAAGATCCTTTCCAAAGGCTATTCGGAAGACCCGATGAAGATGTACCGCGACCTGACGGGGCGCGATCCTTCGATTGATCCGCTTCTCGTGCGCAGAGGGCTCAAGTAGTCTAAAATGAAAAAAGGCTCCGTGATCACGGAGCCTTTGGGGGTAAGAAAAACATGGAATCATGCGTGTTTGAGATATCTGTTCAGACCGCATATCGGCACGGCATCAATTGCACGTATAGTCCAAGCCGAGATTGCCTTTGTTCCATGCTTTATAGATTTTGCAATAATTCGTTTGAGAAATTTTCGACTGGTGAAATATGCCTGATACTTTCGCTTTGTTTGAGAGAGACCACATGCTGAGGTCCTGATCAAAACGTTCTGAGAGTTTGAACATGGCAGTCAGCGTTGTGACTTTTGAGGTATCCCATGCATCAAGCGGCTGATTGAACGTTTTGGTATTGTAGAACATATAACCCATATCGGTGACTTTAGGCATTTTCCATTTGTTAAGTGGCTGATTGAATTTTTTTGCGCTATTAAACATATGTGATATGCTGGTGACATTCGAAAGTTCCCATTTTTCTAAGGGCTGATTGAATGCTGATGTGCTGGCAAACATATAAGACATATCTTTAACATTTGATATATTCCAATTCTCAATGGACTGATCAAATACTAAAGTCCCATTAAACATGTGATTCATATCCGTCACTTTTGAGGTGTTCCAATTATTTAATGGCTGATTAAACGCAGATGCGTTATTGAACATATAAGCCATGTTTGTGACATTCGATACATCCCACTGATTTAATGGCTGATCAAACGCAGATGCGTTATTGAACATCGACGCCATCGTTTTGACATTTGAGGTATTCCAGGCATTGAGTGGTTGATTAAAGGTCATGGCTTGAGAGATCGGAAATATCGATGATGTGCCGCTGAACATATAGGACATATCCGTCACTTTTGAGGTGTCCCAATCATTTAATGGCTGATTGAATGTATATGCGCTACAGAACATATAAGCCATAGAGGTGACCTTTTCTGTATTCCACGCATTGAGCGGCTGATCGAATTTTGCGGCGCCATTAAACATGTGTGCCATAGTTGTGACTTTTGAGGTGTCCCAATGGTCAAGCGGCTTGTTGAAGGATGTTGCGCCTTGAAAGATACCGTCATAAGAATAGGTCGTATCGAAGGGGGTTACGGATGCAGTGCCGCCCATGAGTGTGACATTGGACGTATCCCAGTGGTTGAGCGGTTGGTTAAAGTTGGAGTCTGCACGGAACATTGCGCGTATATCGGTGACGTGAGACATATCCCAGTTTTCAAGTGGCTGGTTGAACGTTCCTGCGTTGCAGAAGGCATGATCCAGAATCTGCATCTTTGATGCATCGGGAATATCAACTTCAGACAATTCTATAAGATTTTCGCAAAATGCAAACGCATAAGATCCCAGTCCGACAGGACCGAATGCTTTGACAGCGACAAGCTTCTTTGGCGAGAGATCTTTGTTTGGGATTTCGGGATAATCTTCCGGATCATAATTTGGGTATTCTGGCAATGAGTGTATGTCGGTGTTCATTCTTTGCCATCCAAAGCCGTCCAAGATCCCTTTAATCTTTACGGTGTATATGATTTCTGATGCCGTATAGGTGTGTTCCAAATTCTTGCAGTCGCCGTATGCTTTATTGCATTTTAGGGACTCCATGTTTCCATCGCCCCAATCTATGGTGAGGTCGCATCTATCGGCTAATGAGGTTGACAAAACGAGATCTCTATTGTCCTCAGGAATTTTCCACACCGTCACAAAAGTATCGGGCGCGCATCGGCCATCCGGACGGCAGATATAGTGATACGCTTTATCATCGACGCATTGATCGTCGGATGTACATTTGGTCGAGCATTTATAGCCCATAAAGCTGTCGCAGAAACCGTCGCCTTTGCCTTCTTCCGAGTCGCAGTCGCTATATTTTCGGCAGTCTGCGCCTTTCTTTGGGGCTGTCTCGTATTTATCGTGAAGATGATTGTGGTTGGCATCATTGGTCACGCAAATGCCATTTTTGCAGTATTCATTAGTTTCGTTGCATTTTATATTTTGGCATAAATCGACGCAAACCCCTTTCTGACATTGTTCATTTTCGCCTTTGCAAGCGATATCTTCACAAGCTGCATCACAGGTGCCATTCGCTTCGCAGCCATATTTGCATTTGTCAAGACATATACAAATACCTGTTTGCACATCACATGATGAGCCCTCAACGCATGCAGGATCACATGTACACGAGGATCCCGATTTATCACAGCCACCAGCACATTGGGAGGGGCATTTGCAAATCTCGCCAAGCGCATCACAGCCGTTCTGGCAATCCGCAGGGCATTTGCAGGCGCCGTTCTCATCCACGCCGTTCTTGCAGCCTTCGACGGGTTTGCATGTGCCGTTGTCGTTGCAGCCGTTGATGCATGTGATTGGGCAGGAACACGTGCCGTCGAGTTCACAGCCGTTTTGACAGGTATCGGCACAGCACGCTTTGCCGCTCGCATCGCATCCATTGGCGCATCCTTTGGGACACTGGCAGGTATCGGATGAACTGCATCCGTTCTGGCATTTCTCCATGCAGCACAAATATCCGGTCGGATCACAGCCGTTCGTGCAAGAAATATCACACTGACACGAGCCATCCTGCTTACAGCCATGGGTACATGCTTCTGGGCAGATGCATGCGCCATTTTCATCAATGCCATAAAGACAGTTCTCTGACATGACACACGTGCCGTTTTCATCACAGCCGTTGGTGCAGATCTCCGGGCATTTGCATGAGCCATCGTCATAACAGCCGTTCTGGCACTTGTCAGAACATTTGCACGCGCCGTTTTCATGACAGCCTGTTTTGCAAAACTCCGGGCATTTGCACGAGCCATCGTCATTGCATCCATTGGCGCAGTCAGGCGAACAGGCATGCTCTGGAGGCGTGCAGCGCTCGATGCCGTCGATGATTTCTTTCTTTGCAGTCTGATACGCTTCTTCACTGATACATTCTGTGCCGCAGAGCTTCAGACCGTCCAGACAGCCGAATCTGCAAAATTTCTGATCGCCATCATACGAACATTTATTATATTTGGATGGGCAATGACTGGCCTGGTAGGCATCCTTGAATTCTTGACTGCACTCGGATAATTGATTGGCTTCGCATCTCCCGGAATCGATCTTAACATAGCTCCATCCAGGACATTCATCGCCAAAATGCTTGATGTCGTCCATGCTGCATGCGCAAACGGCTGTACTCAAAGCGACTAGCAAAGTGAACTTAGAACGAGAAAATGGTGTATTCATAAGCGCCTGATGCAAAGAGTTAGATAATAGCGACCCGCGCAGATGATAAAACGATTTGCGCCCGATTTCAAGTAACCCGGTCATCTTCACGGTTCCCCTTTCGGACGCTCGCCTATGCGCCTTGGGGCGCATACGGCTCGCTGGCGCGGCTATCTGCTTCGCAGATACGCCGCGCCATGCGCTGCCGTGCAGACACATGCGCGATGTGTTTACGCCAACAATGTGCGTTGCTTTAGGTTAATTGCATGTGCATGTGCCCGGACCGCGCGTTTCACATGAACCTGCGATGAGCTTTTTCATACATCTATTTTGCGATAAAACATATTCATAACAAATGTTAGGCAAATTTATGATCATTGGATACATGCGCCATCTTTGCAGTTATTTGAACATGTCTTGGATGTAACCCAAGCATTGTTCTTACATACTTTAACCGTCTTGTCTGAGCACATCGTCTTGCCTTCTTCTGTGCATGTGCAAAAGCCATTTTCACAACTCGATTCGCAGAATTCATAATTGCCCATGAAGTAGGCATAGCCGCCAGTTTCTGTCTTGTCGCAAGTATAGGATACGGAAAGGGGATAGCCATAGTAGTTCATACAAGTGTTCTTTACGCCATCGCTTGCCTTGCAGGTTTCGGCGCAGTCAGAGTAGTTGTCGGCAGCGCGGACGGCACATGGCGTGTTGCTATTGCAGTCGATTGAGGAGACCTCTCCATCACTGCAATAGTATCCAGTATTGCCATCACACATTTCGACGAATTTATCATCGCACTTGTCGCCGACAGTCGGGACGTCTGTGCAAGCGCCATCTTTGCAATTGACTTTGCAGGTGTTTTGGGTAACCCATGCTCCGTTCGTGCAAGTTTGAATGTCTTTGCCTGAACATCGCTTTTCGTTATCTTTGCAAGCATCACATTTTCCATTGTGGCACCCCAGATTACAAGTCTTTGTTGTTGTCCATTGTCCAAGCGTGCAAGTTTGAAGCTCGTTATTACTACACTTTGTTTTTCCATCCTCGCATACGCACTTGCCTTCTTGACATATATCAGAGCATATTTCTGTAATCCACCAGTTTCCGTTTATGCATGTCTGTACTCTGTTATTATTATCACACTTTGTCTTTCCGCTCTCGCATACGCACTTGCCTTGTTGGC